>NZ_VPDB01000034.1:0-39934 GCF_013417925.1 Acinetobacter sp. YH12218 | reverse complement strand
TAGACATAATGCTTGGTGTAGTTTCCTTCGAAGTCATTAGATTGCTGTGACTCCCAAATCATCAGGTCACCGTCCCAGCCGAATAAGGTCAGGGTTTGCGCATTTTGATTTTTCTTATATAAACGCCTTCCAAATACATCATAACCATATTCAGTCGCCTGACCATTAAGCTCACTTTGGATCAAACGGTTCAGGTTATCCCATGTCAGTTTTAATGTTTTACCTGCATGGCTGCTTTCAATTACATTGCCTTGCGCATCGTATTTATAGTTTTTACCCTTATATTGAGCAATCAAATTACTTTTCACTTGAGATGCCTGCGTGGCAATCGGGTCAATCAAATTCCCCGCAGGGTCAAAAGCAAAGCTTTCCGTTTTATGCACACTTTGGCTCTGTATCAAACGGCCAACCGCATCATATTGATAATTCAGCTTGCCTAAACGGCTGTCATCCACCTGAGTGAGTAGATAATTTTGATCATAATGATACTGCCGTTCCGCCTGATGCTGTACTCGCCCTAGAGTCTCTTGCTCTGGCTGAATCAGCTGCGAACTGAGTAAGCCTACATCATTATAATTTTTGCTTTGAACCAATCCATTGGCAAGCATCCGCGCTGTTTCACGGTGCAAGTCATTGCGCTGAAATGCCACCATGTCTTTTTTATTTAACGCAATGCCATAAATATGCCCTGAACCATAACTCAAATTGCTTTGAACCTGTCCATCAGGGCGAATCGTTTGAGTTAAATTTCCCAGCACATCATATTCATAACGCAGCACAGCCGTCAGCGGAGTTAAATGCGGCACTTTATAATGCTGATGCTCACGAACCAATTGGCCAAGCGCGTTGCGATAAAAATCGATTTGACTGTCTTTATTCCTCGCCTTACTCAACTGATGATTCAGGTTGTATTCAAATTCTTCTGTTTGACTTACACGAGTTTGTACATGAGTATAAGTTTTTGAAGCGATTGCGCCATCAGCAAAATATGCAAATTGAGTAAACACATTCGGCTGACGGATTTGGAACAGCTGACCGTTTTCATTGTAGCTATAATATTTTTCTTCGCCGTCGAAGGCCTGTTCACGTGCCAATTGACCATAACGGTTATATTCAAATAAATATTCTGCATGGTTTTGATTGATCAGCTTTTGAATACGGCCTTGCTGATCCCATTGGTAGCCTATTTGATGACGATTCGCATCTATACGCTGTTCGAGCAAACCCACAGCATTATAACGGTACTGTGTACTTAAACCTGTAGTATCCGTATGCTTCAGCAAGCGTCCTTCTTCATCATGTTCAAATTGTTCTTTTAAACCATCAGGGTAGACAATAGCTTTAAGCTGGCTTTTGTCTTTTCCTTCTGAACTGTAGATATATTGCACACCTGTTTGGTCTGCGGCTTGTTGTTCTTTGAGTTGCCCTTCTTCATCGTATTGCCAAGTACTTTCTTTGCCTGAACAATCGGTATATGCGGTCATTTGTCCCAAATCATTGTATTGAATTTTTTTAGCGCCGCCTTTGGCATCAATGATTTCTATAACTTGATTATCGTTGTTGTATTTATATTGCGTGCTATAACCTAAAGGATTAATTTCCTTGGTGACATTACCATCCGCATCGTATTCTTTTTTCCAAATATTCCCTTCTGGATCTTTAGTCTCAGTTAAATTCCCTGCTTTATCATATGCAAAGCGGATCATACCACCATTCGGCTGTACGATTTTAACCAACTGATCTTGCTCGTTATAAATTTGTTCGGTTTCTAGGCCTGCAAAATCAATTTGACGGGTAATGCGTTTTTGACTGTCACGAGAGAGCCACTTTTCTCGGCCATCAGCTAAGCGTGTGCGATAAGTAAAACCGTCTAAATCAAAGTAGTAATAGGTTGGCACATCATAAGCATCGTACACAGCAACTTGGCGCAGTCTCGGGTGCCACTCCAAACGTGTTTTAAAACTACCATCATCTGCCCATTCTGCGATGGCTTTGGCATTCGCCTCTTTTGATTCATAACGGATATTTTGCCCACGACCAGTACGGTCGGTATAGCGGGTCAGCTGATGCGCATCATTATATTCATAGCTGCGTACATGGCCATTTTGATCTACAGCCTTAATTAAATTGCCTTGCGTATCATATTCATAACGTGACACTGGCTCTGCCTGTTCATCCACAAAAGCAGCGATAACTTTTACTTGATCATTAAAGGCAAACTTGAGCTGGTGTTTAGCTTTCTTCAGTTGAAAATCAATACTTTGCAGATAAGCCTGCTGTTCAAATAGTAAATAACTTAAAGCAACTTTTTCATCTGTTTCTTCATTGAATTGCTGAATCAACTGATAGTGTTTTCCGCCATTAAAGCTGTGAAAATGGAAACTCCACGCTGAACCAAAGTTTAGTAGCAAATCTTCATTTTCTAAAGGTTCTACCGTAAAGCCTTCATAAGGCACCGTGTATGCTTCATACAGGATTGACTCAGGCAACTGATGCTTGCGCCCATTACTGTCTATAAATAAGTAGCCATTTTTATTTTGGCTAATGACATTCGAAAAAGGCATCATCCAACGCGCGCCCATCATGCTGCCATCAAACTCATGCATTTGCGAATTATATTGACGGCTGAAGCTAAAGCCCACTTTGGGTAAGTAGAAATCAGTATGATTGACTCGTTCTGCGCCAATGGAATAGCTGATACTGTGCTTAGATTGTGAGTCAGCTCCTTGGCAAGGCGGATTATTCAGTGCATCGGCCTGTAAAGTTAAAAACTCTAAAGTATCACCTGTTGTATGCTGCTCATGCTCACCAGTTTGATTTAAAGGAACGCTGGCACTGGCTTTATTGCCTTGTTTTTTGATGGCTTTTAAGGTTTCTTGTATCAACCAAGCAATACTATATTTTGTACCTGTATTTGCTTGTTGCTGAATTAGATTCGGTAAAAGCGATTGTGCTTGTTGTGCTTCCAACTGTAAAGATGTGACCCCTGTTGGCTTTTTAAGTTTCGGTATCAAACTAGCAAGCGCACTGGTTTGTGTCAGATCAATCAGCGGTTTCGTCCAGTTACTAAATTGTTCCGCTGGATCTCGTTTTTCGGCAGTTGCGCCAAAATTAATGGTTGGTGATACCAGTCCTGATTTCGTTTCAGTTGCAAAGGCTGAGAGTATGGATATACCCAATGTGCTTGCACCTGAAAGCAAGGTAGGTAATTTAGCTTGTGTTTCAGTCAGGAATTTTTCTATATCCCCTGCCATTTGCGCATTTAAATGCAAAGACATGCGACGGATATCGGCTTCTTTGACTTTACCATTTTGCGGATATAAACATTCAGCCATGAGTCCCAATAAAGGACGTAAAGCCATTCGTACATGAGCTTCGGCTTTGGGTTCTAAGTATAAACCAATCAAGTTCATACAAAGTAAAGCGCCTTGCTGTACTCCTGACTCACCTTGTTTTTGCTCAGTACAAAACAATAGTAAATCTAAGACTGAACCTGAAAGTGCAAAAATATTGGCAACCGTTGGTACATTAGCAAGACTTTTCAACTGCCCTAAGTTGGTATTACCACATTGCTTTAAATAGTTTTCAATTTGATGTGCAATAAACTTATGATCTTCTGTATGCGTCACACTCTCTAAGTTAAAAATCGCCAGTTCAACTGCTGGCTTAGTTGTTGTCTGTTGTTCTTGTTGAACATTTTGCTCAGTTGTCATGTAAAAACCTATTACTCAAATTCTAAATATTTAAAATTGTGTTTTGCTGTCGCTCTTATGAAGTACTAACCATTGTTCTTTTTCGGTCGTGTGGTTTCACTGTAAGTGAGGTAAGGACTTGAATATTGTTTCCGGTCCACCCAATCATCATCACTAGCAAGGACAGGTATCGCTTTTTCTGGTGCAGCTTCCGCTACTTTTATTTCAGGCACTTTAGGCACTGCGACTGGTGCAGCTGTCACATTCGTAGGCGTTGCAGAGCCTTCTCGAATGGTTTCCGTATAAGTCAATGCGCGTGTGGAATAAGAAATTTTACGGCCCACTATATCCTTATCAATGGTTGCTTGTGAGTTCTGAACTGCGGCAGCAGTTGACCCAGAAACGATGCCGTTACTCATTCCACTTCCACCTAATACGCTGGATAAGCCTTGTGCACCCTGACCCAAACTTGCCATTTGTGAAGCAGAAAGTCCCAAGTTGAGTTTCGATGAAATTGCAGATAGTGCAGAGTTGGTGACTTGGTCTTTAAATTGATTTAATGCCTGTCCACCTAGATCTTTTAATGCATTTTTTCCGATATTTTTTAAAGAATCGGCATTTAAATTAAAGAGATTATCTTTTAACTGTGATGTTAAATTTTGCCCCAACGAACCCAATGTATTTTGTAAAAAGTCCGAAGCGCCTGGTACCACTTTTTCCGCCCAATCATAGTTGCGATTAAAGTGACTAGACTGATCCCACGCACTGCGTGGATCTTTATCAAACTCCACTTTCGCGGGTCCCGGTGCAATGCCTGTAACTTGTGCAAAGCCATTGCCATCGAGTTTCCCTGAAACTTGTTTACCTAAAGCATCAATCACTTTAAAACCGGTGCCACTAAAGAAATCTTGCCCCCCATAACTTTTAAGAAGTTCTAAGGCACCTTTCAAAGGGTTTGAAGCAGGAAGTTGTGTAGACTTGCTTGCACTCGATGCAGGTTTAAATAGATGCTGCCCTGCATTTACTTCAAATTTACCGCCTGTCTTAGCAAGAATTCCCGAGCCATTTAAAGTAATTTGGGAAGAAGCTCCTGTGATCACAATCTCTTTAGGACTGCTAATCTCTATTTTGTCTTCAGTAGAAGAAATCGTAATTCCTTTTTTTGCCAAAATATCCAAAGCATCAGACTGTGCATGAATTTCGACTTTACTTTGCGCTGCTATTGCTTTAATACCACCTTGAGCTGCAAATAAGCTAACCTTACCTAAAGCTTGTCCCACAATATTTTTTTGCGTACTCAGGTTAATGCTATCACCGGCAATTTGGTTGATCATGCCTGTTGCAGATAAATGAATATCCTCTGGTGTACTAAGTGCAATACCATCCACTGAGTTAAGTAAAAGAATGGCTTTTTTAAATTTAGCGATATCTTTTTCTATTTCACTGGCAAAAGCTTTGAGCTGTTCAACAGATTCAATTTCATCTGTTTTTTGTTGTTTTGCAATATCACTTAAAGACTTACTATTACTATGACTCGTCTCCAGCTGTGTTCTTGCAATCTCTGCATCTAAATGTTCACCATTGGCCTTTTCCTGTTTATAAGTCGACACCAATAAACCTTGTCCAGCTCGTAGCGCCCCCCATTGATCCGTCCTCAGCTCAAAACCTTCACCCCGACTTTCACTCTCAGCTTTTTCTTTAGGATGACTTAAATGCCCTAAATTCAGTTGTGTTGCACCATGACTACTTTGCAGCTGGGTACTAATTTGCCCCGTGGTGTCATCAAAGCGTAATTGACCAAAACCCTCTCCCGCCACTTCTTTGGAACGAATTCCCGCAAGTTTTTTGGTATCGGGTAATTGTCCTTTATTGTCAAATTTAGTGGGACTACGCTGCGCTTCATGAATACGACCCACGACAAAAGGTCGGTCAATGTTGCCATCAAAGAAATCGACGACAACTATTTCACCAATTCGAGGTAAGAAGCGTGCGCCATAACCTTCGCCGGCCCAAGGCGTCAGTACATCAACCCAAGCCGAGTCTGTGTCATTATTATTCGCACCTGCACCGCCATCATGAACATGATCATCGGAACGGGTAAATAGGAAACGGACTTTTATCCGCCCCCATTCATCAACATGGATTTCTTCACCGGCAGGACCCACAACTTTGGCACGCTGTGGATGTGTTACTGGTCGATGTGTAAGTGGATTAAATTCAGGAACGGTCGTAATATTTCGACGTTGCAAAGCCAAGGTATTGGCTTGGCGTTCATCCGCATCGCTTTGTTTGACTTGCCACTGACTTTGATGGATCAGTTGTGTAACTTGATCGGTTAAGTCTTTGGGTAAATTATTTTGGTTATAAAAAGACTTAGATAAAATCAAAAATTCTTGATCGGCACCACGATGCTGGTCAATCTCTGGATGCTCATCCAATTTGAACCAATAACCAACTTGTGTATCACGCACGGTACTTTTAGCAATAAATTGTTTGGCTTGAGCTGCATAATAATCACTAAAATTTTGATTGAGACGTTCAACTTGAGCACTATTAGAGGCAGTTGCAGCATCTTCACCATTCAGATCTTGTATCCATGCAGGGCTCACATGCCATGCCTGCTCTAAGCTTAAGCTCGCATTATCTTGATTTTGACTATGTAGATGCTTGCTTTGTACTGCACCACCACCCTCGTCCTGTTCAAGCACATCCGCCTGCCACCGCTGCACATGTACCGACGTCGGCTGCAGACTGCGCTGACCGATAAAACTGGTCATACTGTCATTTTTTTCAGTCGCACTACTGCGATGAAAACGGATATTACGTCGCTCCAAAGCTTGATATTGACTATTATCATCAATCAAACGTAGCTTTTGGGCTGCTATGGGTGTCGCAGACGATGTTACAAAAGATTGAGCTTCATCAACCAACCAATGAATGCCTTCACTGCGTAATAAGCGGGTAATAAAATCATAGTCGGTTTCATTACTTTGCATCATGAATGGTCGAACGTCATACTCTTTTTTTAAGCCACTTAAGTCCAAACTTAAGCTCGCTGCAAAAAGTGGGCTCTTTTTTTGCCATTCCTTAAAAATAATCTCGACCACATCTTTGACCGATTTATTCATAAACACGCGGCTATTACGACGCTTATGCCATAATGCCGTTGCATCTTCTAAGGTCAACTTATATAGCGTTAATGCACCATCACTTTGGCCTTGAAATGCTTCTGTAATGATCCCGGTAATACGAAAAAGTTGACCCGCATCGGTTACCTGATCGATTGCGACTTGTGTACCAATAAATTGTTTGAGTTCTAAGGTGGCAGAAGTTGAGAGACAGATGAGCTGAACATTCAAACCTTCACTTAAGGCATGTTCCCCATCAATACGTTGCAAGAATACTTGTTCATTCAGCGTGGTATTGGAAAATTGAATATGCAAAGCACGTTTTTGTGGACTAATGCCCAATTTTTCAATTGCAGAATATATATTGTTCAGCATCGTTATTATCTAAAATCAGATTTTTATAAAATATGCGGGGTATTTAATCAAAAAAACTCATATTTTTCTAGGCATAATTTGCCTGCTTTTTTGGGTTTTATGTAAGTAAAAATTCAAATTTCCACATCAATTCTTTATGTTATTTTTACTCTATTTATTTCTGTATTAAAATAAATGTAGAGACCATCAAACTAAACTTCAGGTCTCTTCATACCACCTTACTGCTTTGCATCACGATTAATTGGCATTTAAAAATGCGTGAATATTCTCCAATTGTTCTTGTGCTTCAACATAGCCTTGCAAAGCCGCTTTTTCCAAATATTGCTGTGCAATTTTAAGATCACGCTCTACGCCCATGCCATGAATATAGAAATAACCCAATCGCGTTAATGCCGCAGCATTCATCCCTTGAGCCGCTTGTACATAATAGCTATGCGCTTGGGATAAATCTTGCTGTACACCCAAACCATGTTCTGACATTTCACCGAGCTGGTACAAGGCAGTCGCATTTCCCAATGCTGCCGCTTGCGAGAAATATTGCAATGCTTGTTGGAAGTCTTGTGTTCCCCATTGTCCTTTTAAATTAACCACACCCAGTTGCGTAAGTGCATCAGGATGACCTAATTTTGCCGCTTTCAACAATGCCTGCTGGGTTTGAGCTTCATCAAACTGTAGATCAGGCAAGATATTGTCCACGGCTAAACGGTAGAGATACCAAGCAGCATCCTGCGAACCTTGTTCTGCGGCTTTTTCCAGATAACTCAGACACTGATCACGATGTGCTAATGGATACTCAGGCAATGCATAAAAACGTCCAATCAGATAATTTTGATCCGCGACACAAGTAATGGACATATCATTTAAATGCCTAGCAGCTTCAATTAAAAGTTGCTGTGCTTGCTTGATATTTCGCTCAACACCGACCCCATGTAGGTAGCATAGTGCTAAACCGACTTGGTTAATGAATAAGGGTTTGAATTGATACGCTGTTTGATATAACTCAAATGCTTTTTGCGGATCATCACTAACCAAATACTTTTCAAAATACAGCGCTGCAATAAGACTAATTGCATCAGCATCTTTAAGTTGAGCAGCTTCGGTCAGAAAGCGAAAACCTAAAGTTTCCTGCTTCTCCAAGTACCAACCATGAAAATGTGCAATACCTAATAATCGGCTGGCTGCAGCAACTTTGTGCTCTTTGGCCTGCTGCAAAAGATCATGATAAACCCGCTGACGCTGATCGACATCGATCTTACCCATCAACACCGCTTGATAATATTCATACAACTGCTGCTGGTGCCCGAGTAGCAATCCTCGCTTTAAATATTGCAATGACTTTTCATCATTTTGCGCAAGATACTTTCCTTGAGCATAGAACTGCTGCAATTGCTGAATAGCCGCCATATGGTCTTGTTGGGCAGCTTTCAGTAAATATTCCAATCCCAGAGCAATATTTGGCGTGGCTTGTTTTAAATAGAACTGTGCCAATTGATACTGTGAATTGGCATGTCCATTGTCCGCATTTTTTTGCAACAAATCTAAATGTTGCCGCTCGGCATGTGTTTGATCTTCTGGGTTTAATTCGGCGAGTCGATATTGTGCATCCAAATGACCGCGTGAAATCGCATGTCGATACCAATATTGTGCTTTCTCAATATTGGGCACTCCGCCATAGATACCTTCTTCAACTTGCCCCAACACATATGCAGCATCATCACTGCCTAAACTATTGGCTTTTTCCAATAAAGCCAGCGCATTTTCCACACTGACTTCTCGGCCTAAGCCTTGTAAATGCATCTGCCCCATAGCGACATAGGCCTGCGGAATTTCATGCTGTTTGGCCAAATTTTGATACAATTCATAGGCACGCGCATAGTCGGTTGGTGCATCAAGCATTAAACGTTCTGCGAATTTCAGCTGCGCATCTAATTGGTCTATCCACAAGTCATGCCCAACCGCTTTAGCCTGATCGCGTTTCACTGGATCGGGTCTTTTCCACATCCAAAACGCAAGTACTCCCATCCCCAAAATTAGTATCAGTAAAAACCACATACTCGCCCCAAAAAAATCAATATTTTAATTATTCCAACATTGTGTCTGATTTTAATTCTATATACAAAAAAAGCACCGAATTCGGTGCTTTATTTTTTTCAAAATGAGATAACTGTCATGCTTTTGCTCGTTTTGCATCAAGTTTTTTGAGCACCTCTGACACAGCCACCATCGCAAAGCTGGACGTCACCACTACTGCTGAACCATATCCACCACAACGTAAGCCCGCACTTGGACAAACATCAGCACTGGAAAATGGATTATCAATCGAATAAACACAGGTAATCCCAAACTTTTCTTTCGGCTTTTTACAAATGCCTTTGCAGCGTAATTGTGTGCGCAATTTAGCTAACATCGGGTCTTGCTCTGTTCTTGATAAATCTGCGACTCGGATTTTCAGCGGATCAAGTTTACCCCCTGCTCCACCGGAAACGATCAACGGAATTTTATTAAAACGGCAATGTAGCATTAAGGCAAATTTGGCCTTCACATCATCTATGCAATCTAAAATCAAGTCAGGATCACCTGCCAAAATTTCTTTGACATTTTCAGGTGTTAAGTAATCATCAATTAAATTTATTTTGATTCGGGGATTAATCGCACGGCAGCGCTCTGCCATCACTTCAATTTTTTCATGTCCCAGTGTCGTGCTCATGGCAGGCAATTGTCGATTAATATTCGATGCAGCAACTACATCCATATCGACCAAGGTTAGCTCACCAATACCTGTACGCGCTAAAGCTTCGACCGCCCATGAGCCTACACCACCAATCCCAATCACCATGACATGACTTTTTTCATAATGATGAAAACTTTCATCACTATATATTTTGGCTACGCCAGCAAAACGGCGGTCATATTCATCATCTTGGAGCAGTTCAGTCATAGGTCTGGAGGCAGTGTTAAATGAGCCGCCATTTTAGCAAATTCACTGCTTTTTTTCTTTGATAAAACGCAATTCAGCATACATCGCAATAGAGCGGCATTCGCATCAGGTCTAAATCCATCAAAATAAACATTTACAGCGAACGGAGGTCTGCTTTAAAAAGTATAACCATAGATCAAAAAATCAAGTGTGTATTGCCATGGAGATCCATCCTCTGCCAAATAATTTAAAAATTACAGATGACAAAAATAAAATGGATTTAGACACAGTGCATCGCTTTTTAAGCCATACCTATTGGTCAAAAGATATTCCAAAACATGTGGTGAAAAAAGCGATTGAAAACTCTTTGGCCGTGGCCTTACTTCTCGATGAAGAACTCATCGGTTTTGGTCGTGCCATTACGGATTATGCAACTTTTGCTTATTTAGCCGATATTTATGTCGCCGATGAGCATAGAGGCAAAGGCTATTCAAAATTAATTGTGAGTACTTTATTTGAAAAATGTGGCTCCGCAGATCTAAGACGCATGTTGCTTGCGACGGCGGATGCACATGGTTTATATCGTCAATTTGGCTTTACCGATTTGGCTCAACCTGCAAATTTTCTCGAGATTCATCAAGCCAACATCTATCAAAGATAGAGAAAATATCTCGGATAAAAAAAAGAGGCTTTCGCCTCTTTTTCGATCTTACAACCTTAGTCTTTATTCATAATAAAGAAATATTCACGGTAGTATTTGAGCTCTGCAATCGAGTCACGGATATCATCCATTGCTAAATGCGAGGCATTTTTCTTCAAGCCCCCCATGATCTCTGGGCGCCAGCGTTTCGCCAATTCTTTCACTGATGATACATCGAGATTACGGTAGTGGAAGTATTGTTCCATTTCAGGCATTAAACGATGCAAGAAACGACGATCTTGGCAAATTGAGTTACCACACATCGGTGATGATTTTGGATTCACCCATTTTTTCAAAAATTCTAAAGTTTGCTGTTCAGCATCTTGTGCTGTCAATTTACTACGACGTACACGTTCGATTAGGCCTGATTGACCATGTTGGCGAGTATTCCATTCATCCATTGCATTGAGCACACGGTCAGACTGATGTACCGCAAGCACAGGCCCTTCCGCCAGAATATTTAAATTATCATCCGTCACAATTGTTGCAACTTCAATAATCTGGTCGTTATCTGTATCTAGACCTGTCATTTCAAGGTCAATCCAAATCAGGCGTGTATCAGGTGTGCTGCTCATAAATGTGCAATCTTATTAGGCTGTAAAAATGAACATAGTAGCAAATTTATTGGGCTTGCGCTGTAAATAGCCCCTGCTTTCATGCTATTTTTGCCATCTAGTTTTCATGGTTTTTTAGGATATGAATGGCTTTAATTCGTAAGCGCCGACTGACTGAACAGCAGCAACGTCGCATTCAGAAGCAACATAAATCTCGTCAGGAAGAAATCGATACTTCTGCAGATTTGGAAGGCTTGGTCGTCCAACATTATGGTCGTCAACTTGAAGTTCAAGCGCTGTCTACACCCGACCAACATCCTGAAAAACCCATTGTGCAAGCAGGTGAACCTGAACCCCATTGGAAACCCATCGAATTAGGCAGTGTTTGGCGCTGCCATACCCGTACCAATCTCGAATTATTGGTGACGGGTGACCGTGTCAAATGGCAAGCTGACCCGATTACAGGTTTAGGGATTATTACCGCGATTCATCCACGCCAATCTTTACTGACACGCCCTGACCGTTATCACAAAGTGAAACCTGTCGCAGCCAATGTCAGCTTGATTGTGATTGTATTTGCACCGCTTCCTGAGCCAGCACCAGGCCTGATTGATCGCTATTTGGTGGCCTGTGCAGATGCCGATATTCCAGCATTATTGGTCTTAAATAAATCCGACTTGCTTAAAGACAATGACCCGATTTTAACGCTATTACAAGAATATCGTGACTTGGGCTATGAGGTCATGCAAACTCAATCTGATGGTGACTTAAGCGCACTTTCTGCTCGCCTTTCAGGTGAAACTGTCGCATTTGTAGGTCAGTCTGGGGTTGGTAAGAGCACTTTAATTAATGCCATTGTTCCGGATGCTGCGCAAAAAACCAATATTATTTCGGAAAACTCCGCGCTCGGTCAGCACACCACCACGTCTACGCGTTTAATTGCGTTTGGTGAAGGTTCTGCATTGATTGATTCCCCGGGAATTCGAGAATTTGGTTTATGGCACCTAGAATTGGAAAAAGTTCAGCAAGGTTTCCCTGAGATCGAATCACATTTGGGTTATTGTCAGTTCCGTAACTGTACGCATAAACATGAAAAGCAATGTGCGCTTAGAATGGCGGCTCAAAATGGCGAAATTTTGCCGCGCCGATTAGACAGTTATTTACGTCTGATCGACGAAATCACGGAAGCGCAGCAAAAAAATTAATTTTTATTCTGTTCATGCCCTTGAAGGGGTGATTTTGATCACCATATTTATGGGCTATACTCTTAGCAATTTAAAATTGTAGTTAGGTGAATTGTGGAACGTTGGTTCGAATTTATGGGGAATCACCCCTTCTTATTTGGAACGCTGGCTGTATTGGTCGTGCTGTTCTTTATTCTTGAAGGCCAGCGTAATGGTCGCAAAATTTCACCTCAATCTTTAGGGATTTTAGTTAAAGCTAAAAATGCTCAATTGATTGACTTACGTGATGCGAAAGACTTCCGCGAAGGTCATATTAGCGGTAGCCGTAATATTCCATATAGCCAAATTACAAAACACATTGAAGAGTTAAAAACTTCTGATCGCCCGTTGGTTTTTGTATGTAACCTTGGTCAAGTGGCAGGTTCTGCATTGCAACAAGTCGGTCATGCAGATGCATACCGTTTAGACGGCGGCATTAGCAACTGGAAAGCTCAAGGCTTACCTCTAGTTAAAAGCAAATAAGCGCTTCTTAGGAGATTAACATGGCTGAAGTTACGATTTATTCAACAACTGTATGTCCTTACTGCATTCGTGCAAAACAGCTCCTAGAGCGTAAAGGCGTGGCTTATAAAGAAATTAATTTATCAAATGAAGCGCCTGAAGTACGTGTTGAATTGATGCAACGCACCAACCACCGTACCGTTCCTCAAATTTTTATTAATGATCAGTTTATTGGCGGTTTTGACCAACTTTATGCTTTAGAGCGTGAAGGCAAACTCGACGGCATGCTATCTTAATTTTAAACATAAATCGTCACCTCATCTTAAGGAATAAACAATGAGTGAAGAACAACAAGCTCAACCACAATTGGCATTAGAGCGTATTTATACTAAAGATATTTCTTTCGAAGTACCTGGGGCTCAAGTATTTACTAAAGAATGGCAGCCTGAACTAAATATCAACCTTTCTTCTTCTGCAGAAAAAGTTGATCCAACACACTTCGAAGTTTCACTGAAAGTTGTCGTTCAAGCGAACAATGCGGGTGACACTGCATTTATCGTTGACGTTACTCAAGCAGGTATCTTCCTGATCGATAGCGTTGAAGAAGAACGTCTTCCTTACATTCTTGGTGCTTACTGCCCAAATATCTTGTTCCCATTCCTACGTGAAGCTGTGAACGATATGGTTACTAAAGGCAGCTTCCCACAATTATTGCTTACACCAATTAACTTCGATGCTGAATTCGAAGCGAATTTGCAACGTGCGCAAACTGCTGCTGAAGGCCAAGCTTAATCGCTTATCTTCAAATCTAAAAAAGACCGCTTTTAGCGGTCTTTTTTATTGCTTTATTTATTCCCTCTTCTTCTAGGAGATGAGAAATACTGTTTCGCAAGGGTAGAGGATTTTATTCCCTCACCCTAGCCCTCTCCCAAAGGGAGAGGGAACTTAAAGAGAATTACTCAGCATCTGCCATCAGATCAGCGCTCATACCTACAGTATTAAAGCCAGCATCAACATACAGAATTTCACCTGTAATACCATTTGCCCAAGGCGAGCAAAGGAACAATGCTGCATTACCGACATCTTCAATGGTGACATTGCGTTTAAGTGGTGCGACTTTTTCATTTAGGTCTAACATTTTACGGAAAGATTTAATCCCTGAAGCCGCTAAGGTACGAATCGGACCTGCTGAAATCGCATTTACACGAATACCTTCAGCACCAAGACTTGTTGCCAAATAACGTACGCCTGCTTCTAGTGACGCTTTTGCCATGCCCATAACGTTATAGTTTGGCATTACGCGTTCAGAACCTTGGTAAGTCAGCGTCAATAAGCAACCTTGACGTGCTGCCAATAAAGGTTTTGCCGCACGAGCCATCGCAATAAAGCTATATGCGCTGATGTCGTGAGCAATTTTAAAACCTTCACGGTCGGTAATATCAGTGAAATCGCCATCTAAAGTATGTGCCGGTGCAAAACCAATTGAATGCACAACACCGTCTAGACCATCCCAATGTTTAGCAAGTTCAGCAAAAGCGGTATCAATTTCAGCGTCCACTGCGACATCACATGGGAAAACTAAAGTTGAACCAAATTGTTCAGCAAAATCATCTACACGTTTTTTTAATTTTTCATTTGGATATGTAAAAGCCAGTTCTGCACCTTCGCGATGTAAAGCTTGCGCAATACCAAATGCGATTGATAACTTACTTGCAATACCCGCGATTAAAAAGCGTTTGCCAGCCAATAGTCCTTGTGCCATGTGAAACTCACTCAAAATAATTTAACAGCATAATGCCAAGTCTAAAGCATTTTAGAAATTGCATAATGCGCCTTTTTTTAGAAAACCATCATTGCATGCACGATGCGAATGAAACTAGATTCAATCAAGCAGCATCAATATTTATTGGCCCTTAAGCGTCCAGATGCAATGCTTGTAATGAATTAGTCCATAAGATCTGTGCAATCTCAGATTCAGTACGGTTTAAGCTCTGAGCTAACCCCTGCAAGACATAGGGCAAATTGACCGGCGTATTACGAGTACGCCCTTCCGTCGAATGCTGACAACATAAGGGTGTCATATCGGGGCAGTCGGTTTCTAAGACCAAATGTGCCGCCCCTAAAGTTTGAACCACTTGATGTAATTTTTTTGCATTAGGATTGGTGATTTGCCCTGTTATACCAATTTTAAAACCTAGTTTGGTAAATGCCTTCGCTTCTTCAACACCACCACTAAATGCATGTGCGATACCACCGAGTTTAAATTGATGCTGCTTTAGCATCGAAAGCACCTCCGCATGGGATTTGCGAATATGCAGCAAAATGGGTTTATCAAACTGCTGTGCTAACTCAAGTTGTGCGGAAAAATACTGCTGCTGCTTTTGAAAAAGTTCAGGCTGTTTATGCTGTTTCAAAAAGGTATCTAAACCTATTTCACCGACAGCAACACAATCATGCTGCTTTAGCATCTGCTCCACATCGAGCAAATGTTCTGTACGATGTTGCTCAATATAAAACGGATGTAAGCCGGGAGCTAAATAGCTTTTTGGAACATTGGATAAACGAGCTAAAAACTCTTGAGTTTGCAGCAAATCTTGAAAACGTGACTGTAAAAAACCAATCAATACCAACGCATCGACACCCGCCTGTTTGGCAGCATACGCCAACTGTTCCCGATCAGCGTCAAAATCAGGAACATCAAAATGCGTATGCGTATCAAACAGTGAGTAAGTCATTGAACTAATTAATTTGCTTTTACGGCTGAGGCTTCAGCAGCTTCAACTACTGGTAGATATTGCTTTTTCAAGATACTTTGCAATTGATCATAGGGAATGGTCAAGCGAGGTAAACCCACCACATACGGCCCAATTTCATATTCGGCATATTGCAAAATTAAACCTTGCTGACTCAGATAAAAATTATCAGACAGTTTAAATTTCCAAATCTGTTCGTATTCTTGAATATTGTCTGCCAACTTGGCATCTTTCACCCAAGTTTTAAAGACTTCATAGCCCCGCTTTTCAAGCTCTGCACGTTGATTAGGCAATAATATGTCATTGAGCTGTACCAATTTTTGAGTGCTTAAATCGAAGTTATAATATTGCTGTGCAGAAGAACCATGCGCTCCACCTAAATATGAACTGGTATTTAAAACCACTGTTGCCAAGGGTTTTTCAGCATTCAATATTTTAGGTTTAATCATCAAACTGATTTGCTGATTGGCACTTAAAGATTTCAATTCTTTATCTAAATTTAAAAACGCTTGCATATAAGGCTGCGTGGCTTTTTCCAATTTTAATTTGGGCGTTTCAACCTTGGCCAAAGCAGATTTTGTTTCAGATGCTGCAGGAACTTCACTTGCAGCGGGAGCATCAGTGCTCAGCGTCTTATCTTCTAAAGGCGAAATAGATAGAATTTCGTCTAACTGTTTTAAGATTTTCGCATCAATAAATTCATCAATAAAGGCTTGATTACTGTTTAAGCGTTCAACTGAAATTTCAGGACAGACCCCGCCATCACATTCAGGTAAATTCAGTTGTAATTTTTCCACATCACCAATCAGTTTTGCACTCAAATCTGGCTGTTCAGTTTTGGCTTGATCCGGCTTTTTTTCAGGTTCAGCTTGTTGTGGCTGACACGCCGTGAATGCAACAGAAACTGCCAATATTGAGCTTGCCCAAATTTTATTTTTTTGCACCATTGCTTCAACCTTTCATTTCGAATAATTGATATTTATCTCAGTAAATATCTCATCAAATTAAATACTTTCGTTGTTTAGAACATATGCTGATACACATCAGCTTTCAAGACTTGTTGTGTTTGCGCTTTGCTGAGATAAATATCCAGTTGTGTACTATCTTTGATAATTTCATCTGTACGGTAATGCAAACCGACACCTTCTTGATCAAAGAACCAATCTGCTTGGCCCCAATAGAGCTTTTTCGGTGCCGATTTTTTGACATCCACATCTTGTTCATCTAACCATTTGCCATAGGCTTGCTGCACAATGGCATCCATATTTTGCTGCTGCTTTGCATCAATAATATCTAAGGGTTTGAGATTTTTTTTCGCACGACGGTCTGCCACAAAAAAATAATAGCGCTCTTTGACCGTGATATTTTCCTGTTTGGTATCGACACCGATTTGCAGCAGCACATATTGATTCCGTTGATATGGAACTCGTGTGTACATCGCCAATTCATAGGCTTTATTGGTTTTAAACTCGGCCTGCCAAGCATCTGATTTTTTCACATACGCATCGACAGCTTGTTGGAGATTCATATTCTGCTTTAGTGCAATCTGATCTTGTACGACGCTCGCCTGATTCTTTTCAATCCAGCTATTCAACCACGTATCTACGGTCTGAATGGTTTGTATCTCTAAATCAATACAACTTTTATTTTCACAAAACGGTTTGGCAATTTTAGCGGCTTGCTCTTGGATATTTAAATAAGGCAAAACATCTGGATTGATCACGGCCGCTTCAGAAGCGCCATCATCGGCCGGCTTTGTCGCTTTGTTTTCTTTTCCTGAATCACATGCACTGAGCAGCAAAACACTCCCCAAAACTCCAAAAACTGTAGCATCCTTGAATTTTTTCATGATGTCCTAAACGACCAAATGATTGCGTAATGTATGGATTTAAAAACTCTACCACAAAATAAAACAGCTTCACGAAGAAGCTGTTTTATTTCTGTAAAAGAACAACTTAGTGTTCACGTGTATTACGGAACACGATATCCGGATAACGTTCTTGCATTAACTGTAAATTCACACGACTTGGTGCAAGATAAGTTAAATGACCACCGCCATCGACAGACAATTGGTCATGTGCTTTTTTCTTAAATTCGTTGAATTTTTTCTCGTCATCACAAGATACCCAACGTACGGTATTGATACTTACAGGCTCGTAAATACAATCAACTTTGTATTCTTCTTTCAGACGATATGCCACCACTTCAAACTGAAGCACACCCACAGCACCCACAATTAAGTCGTTACTGTTTTGCGGCATAAAGACCTGAGTCGCACCTTCTTCTGAAAGTTCTTTTAAGCCTTTTTGTAGCTGTTTTGACTTCAATGGATCTTTTAAACGAACGCGACGGAACATTTCAGGGGCGAAGTGAGGAATACCAGTAAAGTGTAAATCTTCACCCGAAGTGAAGGTATCACCAATTTGAATCGTACCATGGTTATGCAAACCGATAATGTCACCCGGCCATGCTTCTTCAAGGTGCTGACGGTCACCAGCAAGGAACGTTAAGGCATCACTAATACGCACATCTTTACCTAGACGCACATGTTTCATTTTTAAGCCTTTTTCATACTTACCCGAACAGATACGCATGAATGCAATGCGGTCACGGTGTTTTGGATCCATATTGGCTTGAATTTTAAAGACGAAACCAGTGAAGCCTTCTTCAGTCGCTTCAACTTTACGGTCTTGAGTTGGATGTGCTTTAGGTTCAGGCGCATATTGACTAAATGCATCCAAAACGTGGTCCACACCAAAGTTACCGAGTGCCGTACCAAACAAGACTGGCGTTTGACGGCCTGCCAAAAATTCATCACGGTCTAAAGGCTCATTGGCCATTTGAACCAACTCCAATGATTCTTCAAATGCGGCCCAAGCGAGATCGCCGACTTTTTCACGCAAATCTGCATAGTCATAGCCATCACGAACTTCAATATCCGTAATGGTTGAACCGAAACCCGCCTTATAAACGTAGAATTTTTCTTCGAGTAGGTTAAATACACCCGCAAAGTCACGACCTGTGCCCAGTGGCCAAGTAATCGGAACACATTTAATTTTTAAAACGTTTTCGATTTCATCTAGCAGTTCTAATGGCTCACGAATTTCACGGTCCATTTTGTTGACGAATGAAATAATCGGCGTGTCGCGCATACGACACACTTCCATCAATTTGATCGTACGATCTTCGACACCTTTTGCACCATCAATCACCATAAGCGCAGAGTCAACAGCAGTTAATGTACGGTAAGTATCTTCAGAAAAGTCTTCATGCCCTGGGGTGTCGAGCAAGTTAATCATCTTGTCTTTAAACGGGAACTGCATAACAGAGGTGGTGATCGAAATCCCACGTTCTTTTTCCATTTCCATCCAGTCAGACGTTGCCGCACGATCAGATTTACGGCTTTTTACCATACCTGCAACCTGAATCGCCTGTCCCCATAACAACAGTTTTTCTGTCATTGTGGTTTTACCGGCATCGGGGTGGGAAATAATAGCAAAGGTTCTACGAGCCTTTACCTCTCTAGCTAATTGATCTTTAAACATGAGAAAAATCTACAATATGTACACAGTTATGTACACATTTCTAAATATGTACTAAAACTGAAAAAGTGGGAATTCAAAATTGGCGCAATTGTAGCAGATTTAAACTCGCTATATTCAAGTCTTGTCTATTGAAGAATCTAGATCCTATTACTGAAAGTAAGTTAAACCATTTGTATAATTTTTTCTTTTAAGCGTGTACAAAAATCTAAACACTCATTCCTCATCGACAGATTAAATTCTAAATCACATTCAGTAATTTTAAAGAATACAACATGAAAAGGAATATCCACACCATGTTGTTTTATATTAGTAGAAATTACTCCATTAGTACTGTCTAAATGAAGTGATGCCCATCTTTTCTGTGATATTGGATATATAAAGCCACATCCTTTGATTTTCGCCTCATTAGCGTATTGACCTATGTAAGTATGGAGCTGAAATAGATCCTCTCGACCTACGCCAAATTTACTATCGAAAGTTTTATATTTAACATCAAATATATAAAGACCTTCAGCACTTTCCAGAACAAGATCTGGCTCTAATTTCCTCATATATCCAGTATTGATACCTGCTGATATTTTATGAATTTGCGCATATTTACTACGCACAATTATTCCTGCTCTTTTTATTAACTTACGAATAAAATATTCAAAAAGCATAGATACATCAAATAGAAATGAGCTCGATGCTTCATCTGAACTAAAATCCGAACTTTTTTGACTTATGATTTTCTTAGATAAATCTATAAGAACGTTGTAATCATTATAAAATGGATTTGTGAAATATTGCGTTCGCAAAATCTCCTTCCTTGTCCTTTTTACTCCCTTGTTAGCAATAAGAAATGCGTTATAGATATTTCTCGTATGCTGACAAAATGAGTAATGTTCTATCATTTCGTAAGTAGCAAGGAAAAGTGAAGCTGCTGGGTTTTCGTAGCTATGCTCTCTATAACTACATAAGTTTTTCCCTAATGTCTTATTATTAAAATAATCAACAACATCTATCTTCCCACGCACTCGCCCTAACTTCTCATTCTTTGTTATATACGTTTTAGGAAGTCCTAAGCGATATGCCCGCTTAAATTTAATATTCCAAAGATATGCGAGGAGCCATTCATAACCATCCCCATTAATTTGTCCACCCAAATTCTCTAACTCAAGAAAACCGTCAGCATCAGCAATAATAAACCTTAAAAAATTATCTCCGAATCGGGAACTAATCTTCAGTGAATATTTCCCCTGTTTTATAAAGCCAATAAGATTTCCTGTCGTAAGAGTAAAATTAGCTACATTAACACCGCTAACTCTTAATAAAGTATCATCCGTATTGTGCTCATATTCACTGTCATTAAATAGAACCAATGCATTAGCACCTCGCTTCACTAAGGCTTCATTGACATTAGTAGATATCTCATTAATGAACCGCCAAATTGCTTGGTCATTATTATAGGGGTAGGACCATTGTCCATTAGCCCTTTTATTTAGATTAATTGGCGCATCTAATCGTCGGTTGTGTAAAACTCCATCTTGAACCATATAAGTTTGATTATCGACTAGAGTTCCATTTTTAATGACATCAAAGAGCCACATATTAGACCCCAAAAGATTTACTAAAGGATCTAATCAACTCTGCTTCTTCGCCTGTACCACGTAAATATTCTTGCAACAATGGTCTGATACTATCTTCCCAAATCGAAGCTTTCACCTCAGTTAAGCTTAAACTTTTGGGGTATTTCAAATTCATCAAATAAGCATGCCCAATCTGATACTCGTGACCGAGCAAAGCTTGTTTTTCTATCTCTTCATTAAGCTTCTCAAGACTAATGGCTAGTTCAATCCATTTAGCACAATGCTCTGAAAGATAGTATTTCAACAAGCTTATATCTGGACTCACTTCTTGCCAAGAGAACCTGCGACGAAGAGCAAAGTCAAAACTTTCCACACTTCTATCAATCGTATTCATTGTGCCAATTAAATATATATTGGTGGGAATGAAAAATTGATAAGTCTGGCCTAATTCCAGCATCCCTGTTTTATTCGTATTCAGGTTAGCATATTGTGTTTTAACGCATCCCCTAACACCACGATATTCCAAGCAGTACATTAACTCGCCAAAAACACGAGATAATTCCGCACGATTGATTTCATCAATAATAAAAAAGAATGGAGGGATAGCATTAGAAACTAATTTAGTTTGGTCCTCTAATCTAAAGATATAGTCCCAATATGAATTACTGAGTTGATCTTTATAAGGATGTAAATCAAGGATTTTTATCTCATCCCATTCTTTATCTAGATGCAAATTAAATACATCAATTTCCCATTTACCAGCCTTTAAACAAAACTCTTTAAAAATCCCATTCTGTAATGTTAATTGGGCTTGTCCATTCTCATCTAAAATAGGGCGTAGTCCTTCAATGAAATCCTCATAGCTGAAAGACGGATGGAATTGCACTAACTCAATCTGACCTTGATGAGTAAAATCAGTATCAGGAGCAAACTCCTCTTTCCAAATATCAAACAAAAGTGAAGTTTGCTGACGAGCCTGAAAAGTCTTACCTGTTCCAGGAGCACCGTATTTAATAATTTGTTTTTTTAAACTGAATGGGTTTGACAAATTTTCATAGAGCTCCCAAACAAACTGACTTAAATAAAATTCGTCTGTTTCTTGATTCTGAATCTCTTCACTGAATACCTGTTTCAAAATTTTCATCAAAAATTGATTTTTTGAAAACCAATCTTGAGCTTCACTATCTGGATAAATTGGAATAATTTTTTCACGCATTAACCAGTTGAAGACTTGATTAAATTTACCTGAGTCTACCGTTGTAGAAACGTCAAGTGTGCATGCCGCAACAACTCGATTTATGAGTACTGGATTATTCGATTTACCTTGGTCAGACCAAGTCTTTTTAAAAACTTGATAAGTTTCAAAATTAGGATTAACAATCAAGCTTTCTAGATCTGATAAAAATTGTCTGTTTTTTATAAAATCTATAAAGTTTTGATTACTCAAAACTGATTGCCCACGAGAAGCAATTCCATTATCTAAGTTATAAAGAAGCTCACGTAAAAAACTCTCATCATGATTTGATAAGCCCTCTCCACTTTTTATTCTTTCACGAATTTTTTCGACCTTACTATAAAAATTTTTATATGCTTTATTCCACCCTTGAACCTCATGTTTTCTATTTTCTATTAAAAGCTTATAAAGGTTTTTTAATCTGATCGACATACCGTATCCTTTTCTAAATTACCTTACTTCGAAATTTTTTTTAAAATATAGCCTTGCTCTTGAACAAAGTGGCTCTCACAAATATTCTCTTCAATTAACTGATTTAGCACTTGTTCTGCTTGAGTATGTCCAATTAAAAACTTACGTTGTAAACTCGATACCGAAACGACACCTACTTCCTCTATGAATAATTTGGCACGTTCAAAAAGATCGTCTGATTGCATAATTCCCCCATTCTCAATGAATTAAATTTTTGCTCGTACTAAGATCATGCTGACATTGTCATACGCCTGTTTCGAATCTAATGACGCTTTCATGTCGAGTAACCATGCTCGAAGTTCCATATCTACTTTTAAAGCAGGCCATTCCGTACACTCCATCACATCATGCACACCATCGGTACAAACTAATAAGGCATCATTCTCAGTCAAATATTCTTCTGTTGTTGTAAAATCCATCACTTCATGCAAAGGATCAGCACAAAAGTATTGTAATAATGCACCATAAATACTGGCATAGTTTCCCCCTTCTTTTATCTCGCCATTTTCTCTTAACTGTTCAAGATAATTATGATCTCTCGTCAGGCAGTGCCACTTTTGATCATGCTGGCTAAACAAATATACTCGACTATCCCCAATATGTTGAATTGTCACAAAACCTTGTTCGCCATTATTTTGAATGAGTGCAAGTGTTGAACTGGCTCCAAAACTATTTTTTTGATGTGCTAATTGATCAACAAGATACTGCTGAATGGTAAATGCTTGACAAGTTTCTATCTTTTTATTTTGCATTAAAGCATTTAAAACTGTATAGGCTGCTTGCTCAGCTACTGGACTATTGCTAATCCCATCCGCTACAGCAACACACCACTGTTCTTTTTCAGAATGGCTATATAGTTTAGTGATGAGTCCATCATGTTGAATAACTTTATTTTCAATCAAAATGGCATCTTGTTGATACTTTGACCTCGCCTTCCATGTCAGACCTTGCATTTCAAAAGTACTCATCACATTGATCT
The DNA here is from genome assembly GCF_013417925.1 of Acinetobacter sp. YH12218. Lineage (NCBI taxonomy): Bacteria > Pseudomonadati > Pseudomonadota > Gammaproteobacteria > Moraxellales > Moraxellaceae > Acinetobacter > Acinetobacter sp. YH12218. Next base: position 16,333 of record NZ_VPDB01000034.1, on the reverse strand, counting down.
CAAACTTAATAGTAATTTTTTTACCAAAACCCGATAACACAATCAAGAAAAATTTTATATAAGTTACTGATTAATAATTAATTATTTAATTTAAAAACTTACTTTACGCTTTTTAATTCTCATTCATGTCTAACTGTTTAAGTAAAAATGTAACAAAATATTTTTCAAGCTAAATCATGATTTAAGACGATACCTTTGCTTAGGGCTTTTCGGCTTATCTGGAATAGTACGCTCAATCAAATCTGCTTCTATTGCTGGATTCAAATAATTCTTTTGGAATGTTGCCCGATGGTTTAAACCAACCAATTGCATCAACTCAGCCAAAGTGTAGTCTTCTAGCTTCATTGCTGAAATTAAACGCTGAACTTGGTCGCTCACTTGTACATAAGCTTGAGCGGTAACATGACCGCTATCTTGAGCGGTATCAGTTGAACTAAGAATTGCATCTAAAATCATCTGTAAGATGAATTCTATAAATGGGGCTGAATCTGTTCGGTCTGTACTTGCTTGCAAAGCCTCATAGTAGGCTTTTTGATTTTGATAGATCAAACTCTCAACAGGAATATTAGCAAAGATTGGATTCCATCTGCTTAATATTAAAGTTTGCCATAGCCTTCCCATGCGACCATTGCCATCCGCAAATGGATGAATGAATTCAAACTCATAGTGAAATACTGAACTTTGGATAAGAGGATGCACTTCGCTATCATTTAACCAATCAAGTAAGTCAACCATCAGTCGATTAATTTGATTTGCAGGCGGAGCCATATGCACCACTCGATCACCTGACATTACACCGACACCACCATGACGATACTGACCAACTTCATCAATCAAGCCTGTCATTAAAATTTGATGAGCTTGTAGTAAGTCCGACTCTTGACTTGGTTGCCACTGCTGAAAGGCTTCATAGGCTTTAATCGCATTACGCACTTCCTGAACTTCTTTTGGAGGTGCAATTACGGTCTTACCATTTAGAATCGCCGTGATCTGTTCCGTACTTAAAGTGTTCCCTTCAATCGCCAGTGAGCCTTGAATGGTACGGATACGATTGGCTTTTCGTAGTTTCAAGCTGTCTTGGATTTCTTCTAAAACAGTCAGGCGCCCTATATTCTCACTAATCTGTGCAATCAGGTAAATGATTTTAGATGTGATGGTATAAGGCGGTTGGTATTTCATATTCTCTCTACGATTTAGCTTATTTAATCAGGCTGTGAACTCTTCAAAACAAACTTTTTTAAAAAGGCTGCAACTTTCACATTGACTTTGAAAGGTGGTATTGGCTTTCCTTCTTCCTGCTCAAAATATTGCTTTGCTTTTGCCTTGTCTACTGTATTCAACAACGCATCAAAACGTGCAAATTCATTGATATTGTTTTCATTGACATGCGCGCTGATTAACTGTCTTAGTTTGGACTCATCTAATCCAAAGGAAGTCGCAATAGCATGTATTTCATCTTCTTTGGCTTTAAATTGATACTCTGTAATGTAATCCCTAAATGACTTAGCTTCTTGCAATTTCACGTCACCACGTTGAACATCATGCAAAAAGATATTCGCAATTCTTTGCTCATCATGCGTTAAAGCTGCAAAACTCTTATGCAGTTCATTTAATGCTTCTTCAACCGAGACTGCTTTCTCACCTTCATGCAATGCCTTTAAGTATTTTGTAAATCGACTGTTCATGTAATCCGAATCAATTTTATCGGTATCAATTTCAGTCAAATAACCGTCTATCTCAAATGGAACACTGCCCCCACCGCCACCACTTCCACCTTCAGAAAATAATTCCTTATAACGTAAAGCAAGAATGAGGTATGTTTGCTCATCTATTGCAACCTGAAATGGTAGTTTACTCGCATCATTATCGTCAAAGTGATAGGTCAGTGTGTTCCAATTAAAGCCTTGGATTTTTGCAGCTTCTAGATGCTCATTGAACTGTTTAAATAATTTTGCAAACTGACCACAAGCCTCTTTGTCTTCAGGCAACTTTTCAAAGTTTTCGATGCCCACACTTTTAAATAGTTGCTCTATATCAATAAAAATAGCGTTTAATTTATTTAAATTGTCTTGCAGTTTATCTACAAATAAAGCCAAAGGTTTATCGCCTGAATACAACTTTACTGCTGCATCAATATTACGTTTCATCGTATGAGGGCGTCTGTAATATCGAATGATACCGAATGGCTTATCTTTACCAAATAAGCGGTTAGTACGTGAGAATGCTTGAATCAAGTTTGCATACTCAAGCATTTTATCTAGGTACAAGGTATTGACCCATTTAGAGTCAAAACCTGTTAGCATTTGATCAACCACAATGAGTAGATCAAGCTGTTTTTCAGGCGTATGTTCTACACGTTTATATAACTCTTTATGCGCTAAACGGTCTGCAATATCACGCTTCATTTTGGCATGAGTAGCTAAACTGAATTCCATGCCATAACGATTGTTATAGTCACTGATGATCTCGACTAAGCCATCTTCTTTAAATTTCGCATTTTCATTATTATCAATATTTGGATCAAACAGTGCAGTAATTTTTAGCTCAGGTTTAAGTTTCTTAAATAAACGATAATACTCAATTGCTTCAGCAATACTACTGGTCGCAAACATGCCATGAAATTTATTATTTTGGCTATATTGAATCCAGTTGTCTAAAATATCCTCAACCACTTTCTGCTGATGTTCTGGGCGACGATACTGTTCTGTTAATAAGTAATCTTCAATTCCTCTGACATAGTTATTGGCTTTATCCCAATGACCTGCCATAGCCACCCGACTTTTGTCCATAAAGCGTAAATAGATTTCTTTCTTTTTAGTGTCAGCCATCGCTTCTTGAATGGTATTGGCTTTAGCTTCATCCAAAGCCACGGCTTCACGTAATTTTGAATCTTTATAAGTTGAAATCAGGTAAGGATCAAAACCAAGTACGTTTTTATCTCGAATACCATCTGCGATACTGTAACGATGCAACTCATTACCAAATACTGTTGCTGTAGTATTCAGATTTTTTTTGTTTTCGTCTTGAATCGGTGTACCTGTAAAACCAAAGAAGACTGCCTGAGGAAAGGTTTCTTTAATGGTAATGAGCATATCGCCAAAGGTTGAGCGGTGTGCTTCATCCACAATAATCACGATGCGCTTTTTCTGCATCTGCTCAATATCATGAGCTTTGAGCCCACCCTCTTCTTGCTTGATATTACTCATTTTTTGAATTGAGCTGACAATCAGGACTTCATTCGGATTTGTACTTTTAAGTTTGCTAATCAGCGCATGAGTATTTTCAGTAGATTGAACAAAATCGTCTGTATCTGCAAAATTGTTATATTGCTCTAATGACTGCGTACCGAGTTCAATACGATCCATCAAGAAAATGACTTTATCTGCATCTTTTGAGGTTGCAATCAGATAAGCCGACTTAAAACTGGTCATAGTTTTACCCGAGCCAGTGGTATGCCAGATATAGCCACCTAGACGATCTCGTCCATCCCATTCAATACGTGCAACACGGTCTGAAATCGCACGGACTGCAAAGTATTGGTAACTGCGCATGACCTTTAACACGCCGTCGGTTTTATCCGCTACAGTGTAAAATCCAATAAGCTGATGTGCCATAGGAATGGACAACAATGTTCCTGCAATGTCTTTCCAATAGTTGATTGGTTCGTTGTTGAAATCTGCCCAGTTAAAGTAGTAGTCTGAGTTAAATGACCCATCTGGCCCAGGATTGGCAAAGTATTTGGTTTCTTCGGGGTTCATTGCCACAAAGATTTGTACCAATGAAAATAATCCTGAGAAGATGCCTGAACGGGCATAGTTTTCGATTTGATGTGCTGCCTGACTAACAGGGACGCCTGAGCGTTTCAATTCGATATGAAACAATGGCATACCATTGATCAACAACATGATGTCGCCACGTCGGTCATTTAAAATCGGTGAAGACGTTGGGAATTTGGGTTGTTGTACAATTTGATAACGGCTTTCACCTGCTGCAATTTGTTGTCGGTCATAAATACTGAGGCTGATTTCTTTACCTAAGTGTGCTGGATCATTTGGGTTATCTCGTTTGATTGGAACAGTTTTACCATTGATAAAACCATTGAGTGCTAACGGTGTACGCAAGTTTTTAATTTGTTCTAATATTTGCGCCATTTCAGAGTCAGTCAGAGGCTGGCCATTGAGCCGATCTATACCGCTGTTATTTTCAAATAAAATTTTTGCCCAGTTGTTGATTAAATCCTGTTCCGTTGGATTTTTTATAACAGTATTTTCCCACCCTTTGTTAAAGAGAGTTTCGATAAATGCCTGTTCAAATGCTGTTTCTGTTTTAAATGTCATGGTTTATTTGCTTTTATCAAGTCAATTTATAAAAAGCCTCCCTTTGAAAAGGTGAGGCGCGATTAAAGCGCCGCAAGGGAGGGATTCAAACAAACATCTTTCCTAAAAAAGCCTGTTTTAGGTTTTTTAGGGTTTGAAGCTGTTGCTGTTGTAAAACTAGGGTTTCATCAATTTTTTTAAAGAATTGACCTATTGCAATCTGCTCAGTTTTATCAGGAAACTTAAACTCCATTTGCTTAAACATTCCTGTAGTAATCTGATTAATTGTAGCTCCTAAATTTCGACTAACAGCTAAATCAAATAAACTTGTATCAAATAAGGCATTAATAAAATATGGATTTTTAGCCTTTACTCCAGTCATAAATGCACCAATGACTGTATTTTTCATTTGCTTATTAATGACAGCATGCTTTCCAATTAAACCTCTTGAGCCATTTCGTACCACAACAATAATGTCACCAACTTCTACATTACAGACATTCACAGCATCATGTACTACATATACATTATCATCAGTACAAATTTGATTATTTTGAACATTTGAAGATCGTAAAACCAATGTTCCATTCTTGTTAGTAAGATCGTCAGGTGAATAAGTTAATCCACTAAAGAATTCAACTTCATCTTGTAAAAGTTTCTTTTCCCAATCTCCACTAAACCCTTTTAAACGAATTTCAGGGTGCTTACTGCCTGCTTTTGGAAACATCTTTTCCAACATCGTTTTTTTTAGGTTTTGCGTTTGGCTAAGTTTCTTTTCATGTAAAGCAATAGATTGATCTAATTTTTGGAAAAAGTGACCAATTTGGGTTTGTTCTGCTTCGCTAGGGGACAAATAATTATAAATATTCAATTCATCCCTGTTGATTTTTGGCATACCTGTACGCGATGAAACAGACACTGTGTACTTGTAAAAATCTTTTGTCTGAAGAATTGCATATAGATAATTTTGAATTACTCCATTTTTTGTATTCAAAACATATGCGTCAGCACTAGCAAGACCATCAAAAGGAGCGATAACATACTTTGCTAATTGAGGATTAATTTTTCCATAAATAATATCACCCTTCTTAAAATAAAATTTCCCACTAATTAAATTACTATCTTTTACTTTTAAGACATTGTTGTAAAATTGGCCGTTAAAAGACTCAATATTTCCTGGGCCAACATGAAAAAGTTCACCATATTCATTAATTCTCGGGTCTACCATGTTAGTTGAGATGTCAACTGTGTCATGCCAGCTACGTACCCTCCACTCCCCATTAAACCCACCAAATCTAATCTTTGGGCATTTTTGCTTTTCCACATTACGCCCCTTTTAACAACGTTTGAAACTGTGCTAAACCTTGCATATCAAAGTCATCACCTGTTAAGTCATCTATCAGGTCTGCAAGACTATTTTCTGCATCAGTCAGCTTTTGTGTCGTTTCGGTATAAGTCACCGCATACTTATCCGCCAAAGCCTGCACCACATCAGTCAAATGCTCAATCACTTCATTCGGCAACGCTAAAATCGCAGACACAATCGGTTGTACCCACTTCGCTTCAAGCAACTCCAAAACTTGTGAATCCTGCAAGGCTTCAATCGTGGTTTTGGTTAACAAATGCAAAGCATTAGCATCGGCTTTAATCTCAGCTTTCAACTCTTTTTCCTGTGCAAGCAAATCTTCCACTTGGAACAACTTCGCTTCCAGAGAGTCTTCCGCAAAAGTAAAATTAGCTTGTAAAGTTTTTAAATACGCTTTTACTTTACCTACAGCAAATGTGCCGTTTTTATTCGCTTCAATTTTCGCCCATTGCACTTCAGGATGTGCCTGTACAAACTGTTCCTGCTCAGGCTTTTTCGCTTTATTCCCAAGTAATTCTAACAATTCATTGATCGCACGAATTTCAGGCGTTTCAATCTCTTCGAATGCCTGTTTTAATGCTTTTGTAATCGCTGCTGTTACAAAAGCATCATTGGCATCGTTCAATAAAGTGTCTTTTTCTTCCTCAGACAACGAGTCCATAATCGCTTCAATTTCAGCACTCACTTCAGTTAAAGCTCGTTCTTTACTTTGCAAAGCGGTGAGTTCATCAATGAGTAAATGTTGTTGCACCAAATCAAACGGCAACACATAACCGACCCAACCATCTTGAACTTCCTGCTCTTTACCGTCTTTCTTTTTAATGACGATATTCGGACTGACAATCTTTGCAGCAGCTAAACCTTCAGATTGAATAATCTCTAAGTCCCCTGCGATGCTTTGCCATTGATCATCCAAGGCTTGATAGGCTTGATACTTGTCAACTAGAGGAATATTTTCCAGACGCTTGAAAATATCCTGACTTAAAACATTTTCCTGCTGTGCAATATGCAAGGTCTGCATATTTCCAATTAACTCAGCTTTTAAATAATCATGGAAATTAGCAAAAGCAGTATTAAATTGCGTTATAAATGTTTGGACATTGGCATGCTGATGAATAGCATTGCTGATTTCTGTCGTGGCTAAATCGACATAAGGTGTGTCGCTGTCAGTAAATAAGTCTTGGCGTAACTGAGGGAATGCCTTCCAATACTCGGCATAAGCATCAATTTCTTTTTTCGGAATACCCCCAAACATGGTGGCATAAATATCCCAAGTTTCTGCTGTTGCAGACGAGTCTACATAACGTGGAATATTTAAGTTATAGCCTTGCTCACGGATTTCTTTCAAACTGACCAATTTAGAAAATTGCTCAACATCTTTACGCTGTACAACTACATCAACAACTTTCTTAATATTTGATGCTTGAAGATGATTATTCTTCCCAACTTTAATAAAGCCTTTCGATGCATCAACGATTAATACATCACTGCTTTGGCGACGCTGTTTTAAAATAATGATGACAGTTGGAATGCCTGTACCAAAGAAAATATTGGCAGGTAGCCCAATGATTGCATCAATATGTTTATTTTCAAGCAAGTTTTTACGTATACGCTCTTCTTCACCTCCACGGAACAATACGCCATGAGGCAAAACAATCGCCATGATTCCATCTGGTTTTAAGTGATAAAGATCATGCAGTAAAAACGCATAGTCTGCTTTGGTTTTTGGTGCTAAACCAAAACGAGCATAACGTGGATCGGATTCTTTATTTGAGGAGTCCCATGCTTGTGAGTACGGTGGATTAGATACCACTGCATCGACATACAATGGCTCGTATGTATTGATCGGATCATTGTCATCAAAATACGGCCAGTCATCCTCAAGCGTATCGGCATTTCGAGCCACAATATTGGCAGGTAGAATGCCACGCATCACCAAATTCATACGGGTTAAGTTATAGGTATTTTCCTTTAACTCTTGTGCGTAATATTTGATTTTATTTACGTCATTGACATGCTTGGCAACAGAACTACCAATGTTAATTAGCAATGACCCCGACCCACTCGTTGGATCGTAAATTTTGATTTCTTCTTGATCTTTTAAATGATGCGCAATGATTTCAGACATTAACACCGACACTTCATGCGGTGTATAAAACTCACCTGCTTTCTTTCCTGCATTGGCAGCAAAAGAACCAATTAAATATTCATAAATAAAACCAAGTACATCATAGTCTTGCTTATTATTCATTGGAATAACTTTGATCAATTGCAATAAATCACTGATGGCTTTGGTTTGACTGTTTGAGTTATCACCGAGCTTGCTTAAACCTGTTTCGAGCGTTTTAAAAATGCCATCAAATACTTTTTTGTGTGATGGACTGATTAAGCGAGAAAATGCAGAAAGTGCATCACGGACATTGGCAACGTTAAAGTCATTACCTTTTTTTAACCATGTCGAAAATAAATTATCATAGGCAATAAAATAACCAATACCATCTTTAATAAATTCAACAGTTTCAGGGTCTTCTTCTGTAAGTGCTTCAATATCCGCCTGACTGAAGTCATTGGCTTCTAAAAAAGCTTGTTCTTTGTCTGATAAAAACTTGTAGAACATGAACCCTAAGATATAGTCTTTATATTCATTTGCCTCAATCTTTGAGCGCATTTTGTTTGCTGAATCCCAAATCTTGGAAGCGAGTTGTTGCTTGTTCATAGGTTGTCTACAGTTCTTAAAAAAGTTAAAGCCTTTATGTCACGAAGGCTTATGTTACTTGTATTCTCGTTGATTTTGGAAGCGTTCTCAATAACAACCAGCAAATAGGAAGTATTTATAATTCCAAAGTGTTTTATATTTTTTAAATTTAATATAATATTTTTATGAATTTAACTTTAATTACACTAACAACCATATGGCAACTTTAGAAAAAAATTTAGAAATAGCAAATTTAGTATGTAAATTTGGGGATCATAATTTATTAGACTTATACAAGGAAGTTGTTGAACCTTCATTTTTCAAAAACAAAAGCCGAAAAGCTGGCAAAAGTAATTTCTATTTTGATGAAGTATCCTTGGTTAATCTAGGTGACGATTTACTAGGTAAAAAAGATACTCTAGCTATAGTAGGACGATTTGTAAAACAGACTAAACTTGAACGCGAACAGTATCGTGATTCAAGTGGGAAACTAGTAAAAGATAAGCAAAACCTTGATTCAGCACCTTCGGCAATTTTTGCTTTAATTTTAAACAACCATAGATTGCTTTATGCTGCAGAAACTAAATATGCTCCAACTCCTGAAAATTTTAGAAGCACATTGTCATATTTTTTAAGAAATGAGCAAATTAATTATAAAGATAGTCTACCTAAAGAGGAAAGAAATCCCTTTTTAAAAAAATTTCCAATTGTCGAGCTAACGCTGACTCCACTTACGAACCAAAAAACTTTAAGCGAGAATATATACTTATTCAATAAGTTAAAGAAAGTTACATTTATTCTCAATGATCGCAATTCTGAATTTGATGGTGAGGATATGTTCCGTCAAATGCAAGAAACCTCAGATGAAGCAGGAGGGCAAGGGAAATTTGAAATTACGAATAACGAAGGTTTAAACCAAAAAGTCATCGCGAAAGAGGCTAATAAAGCAACTATACAAGGTAACCAAAATATTATACTTCTTGGTACTGATGCATCTGGGAAAAAATTAAAAATTGACAATGAAGATGTGAAAATTCAAACTACTGTTGATGTCGTTCAAAATAATATTTTCGCTACTGTTGTGAATATGTTTTCAACGTTCATAAAACTTATTCAGTCCAATGAAATAAAAGTCAAACAAACAGATGATGAGACTCAAAAAGTTCTTAATACTATTAATACAGATAAAGTTATAACCATCCGTGAAAATGAGACTGACTAATGAATGGACTATTAGAAGAAAAAAACATTCGTGAGATTTATAAAAAATCCAAAGTTATACCTTTGTCAAATTTTAATAAATTTTTTCCACTTACGATAGGTTTAGTTTTTTTTCTAATTTTCCTAGCAAATAATACAAGTATTGAAACTAGCTACACTAAAATAAACGAACTAGTTTCATTTTTGTTTTCTGCAATATTTGCAACTTTAGGCTTTTTAGTTACGGGCTACACTATTTTTTGCACCATTACTCCATTAGATTTACAAAAAAAAATGATTGCACACACGGATAAAAAAACAGGTTTACTTTTCTTTAAAAAAGTACACTTTATATTTGTTAGAGTTTTTATCTATTTTATATTATTTAGTTTTTCTCTATTTATTATTTATCTTTTCAAAGACTTAAATTTAAATATTGCAATTAATTTCATATCAATTGATTTATTAAGAGATATTTATAAATATACAAATTATATTATTTTAGTTTTTTTAATTTCAGGAACTACATTTTTGTTTTGTGAAATTAGTTCTTTCATTTTCAACATTTATCACTCTATAGCAACTACACTCAACTGGGTTATCCAAAATGATTCAGAGGTCAAATAACTCTCAATAAAGTAATTTAAAAAAATAAATGTTTAACAAATAGGTGGGGAAATTTTACCAACTGCCTCACCTAATGCCTTTTTAAAGTATATTTAACAACTTTAATTCACTGCCCTCACACTCCCCTGCAATCCTTTCTTTATATCCTGCACAAAATCCTCACCTTGATTCGACTTATCTTTTACTTTGCCTCTCGTCATTGTTAAGGGCTGCGCTTGTTCAATATTAGTCTCTTGATTTTCATCCATATAAAACTCCTCTACTAAATCCAGGCCTTCCTCTCCATTCACCTCAAACCGTGCAATGGCAAAGCATTGTCTCGCCATTTGATCTAATGCTATTTGATTAAAACCCATCGCTTTGCTTTGTTGATCAATCTCTTTAGCTGTCTGAATCGCTTGTTGCAGACTGACTCCCTCCCTGAGTGTCAAATCTACGTAATACACAGGTTGGCGATAGCTTTGGGTGGTACTTTTTCCACGTAACGTGAGTTGCAATGGTAGACATGATAGCAAACCATTCGATGCAGCATGGTAGTAGCTGAGCCGTGCAGCTAACGTCCGTATACTGTTAAAACCTGTGGTTCTAAAAATAAATGTACCGAGTTCATCCGATTCATCTAAGTTCACATGCAAACGCCCATAAGGCTTACAGTTTCCTCCTTGAGCTAAAGGACATAAATCAGGGGATGGGCAGGAATGTTGTTCTACGCCTTGATTGGTGAGTCGCTGACAGGTTTCACCATTGCCTACACAGACAGGCCGTCCTGTTTGACGGTCAAACAAGGTGTACTCAGCCCTTAGATTCAGCTCAGGATCATTGAAGATCATCCTTACTGGAATGGTACGGAGTTTTTGATTCGGTGCTTTACTGCGTAATTGCTCATCAAGCGGATGTTTGATCCACCCCTCTTTGCTTTGGATTTGACTGGTAATGGTAAATTGGTCGTCCTTTTCAGGCAGTCGTTTACCGTTCTTTTCAACAACTTTACCAATACTGATACGTCCAAGGATCGGTGGTGTGATTGCTAAACCTTTAATCATGATAGTTTTCCTCTAAATAAAATTTTACTGTTGACCCTTTGTTATGTAAGCAAATACAAAACCGTTTAAAGATCAGATGAAATGCAAAGACCGCCATTTAGTCCACCGCTCCTTCGGGAGTCGGTGGATCGGGGTGGTTTTTTGCGCTTTTTGGAAGATTGGAAATATCGACGTGATGGATTCAGTCATCGGTATAGATCTGAAAACGTCGTGTTCCTGCTTTGTTTTGTGGAAACTGCTCAAGCATTTCTGGATGAAGTTTGAGTAAGGCTTTACTGTCTAAACTGATTGAATCTTTGGATTTCTTCCACGTTACTGAACCAGTGGCAAAGGTTGCTCGTTCAGCATCCTTCATCAACATCTGGATTTGATGCTTAGTTTCATCAAAGTTATTTTGATGCTGCTCAATGTGATGCTTTTCTTGAATCAGTTGAGCAAACAATTGATTGGCTTGTTCGTTATGACTCAAGTCTTCAACAGTCAACGGAATATGTTGTGGATAAAGCTGCTGTATGGCTTTGGCTGCCGATTCACTGGCATCTGCATCAGGTGGTATATCTTTTTCCACACAATCCCAGAAGTAATGTTCCGCATTGATGATATGTTTGATCACGGATTCGGAGCGCGTCACTTTGAAGATTTTGGTTTCATGACCACAAATCAGCACACAAACATGTGCTGCTCGTTTGCCTGTCACTGCCAATTGATGTTGTACCTGACACAAGACATATAAAGGCACCCCATCTCTCCATAATTTTGCTCCATATTCCCCTGCGGTTTTGCATTCTAAAATCTGTACTTCCTCACTGCCCACAACGGAGTAATCCAGATTGGCAAGCATAAAATGCTTATCCTCATCAGGATGTTGTAGTACGGCATTAATACGACGGACTTTGTTGTTGGTATGCATGCTGTAGTATTCAGCGACCAAAGGTTCAAGCTGTTTGCCCCAATAGAGTGGAGCGACACCTGAACTTTCATCCTCAATCGATTGTTTGACTCGTCCTGTCTTGATCATCCAAAGTTCCAACATCGACATATAGGGATTCAGTCCACAGGCTGCTGCACAATCACTACTGCCAATACCTTGTCGTCTGACTTCAAGCCATTCAGATTGAGTCATGTTTTTGGTATTGACCAAGCGTTTCGCTGTAAATAGTTTTGGGGCATTAAAGGGTTTGCTGGCTTGTTGAGTGGATGGGTTTAATATTGCTGTATTCATAGCTTGCTTCCTCATTTTATATGGATAGTGGCAAATAAAGGGCATAAAAAAACCACAGCCGAAGATGTGGTTTAATTTTTTTGAAATGTAATTTTATATTTAAAATATATATAGATAGGTCTAACTTTCCATTGCAAGAAACTCAAATTTCTACGCTATGAAACCATACGCAAAGCCTGCTCCAATCCTCGTTGCTTGATCGCAGCTCCTGTGCCAAACCAAGCTGAATCGAGTCGATGATCTGTACTCATGGCACGTCGTTCATGATCAATAAATTCTGTAATTGAACACAGTAATCCATAGGCTGTTCCTTTAGCAGAACTCAACTCTGCACCACGTCCCTGACCATTAAACATGTCCATTGCTTTAGTCATCGCCTTGGCATTAGGTTCAGCTTTTTCCTTGGTATTTGCATGTGCTGCCTGAGTCGCAACATCACGGTAGAACTGAATAATATTGTTCTCCTGATCTACCACACTCATGCTGGTGTTGTTGAACACTGCATCAAAGAAAGCTGCTGCTTCTCCTTGGGTGACTCTACGCTGACTGAGCTGCTTCATTTCGTACATGTGTTCATCCCATGCACGTACTGAAATGCCCAATTGCTGTTTGACTTTATCTGCATCAAACTTGGTACTATGCGGAACTTTCACTACACCTGCATTACTGTTCTGACCACGTAAAGCAATCGCCAAGGTGTTGTTGCAGACAACACGAATGGAAGTGAATTGTGCTGTTGTCGCCAGTGTTCCATCACATGCAGTTGCAAGAAGAATATAGCCATTACTGACATCCTTTCCTTTTAGTGCTGAACTTTGTCCTGTCCGTGCCAGCGCCCAGAATTTCTTGCCACCTTTAAGCACGCCTGCGGTTTCCAATTCAAAGCCTGATTGTTCAGTTAGATCACGATAGAACTCTAAGATCTCACGAGGTTGGACTTCCTGAAAACGTTGACTGACCACTGACAAAGGAGCATGGGTATCAGAACGGTACAGTACACGCTGGTCTTCATACGGCATGATGATGCTTTGCCCACGTTCATTCTGTGCCATATAACTGACATTGGATGACTCGATACGCCAGTCCATGCCTGCCTGCTGTGCCCAGACCTCAATCGGTTGGTTTTGACTTAGTTGATTCCCTAGCCCATGCCAAGGGGTTTCACCGACATAAGCCATTTGTTCAAGTTGATGTGCCATAGTTTTATTCCTTTTTAAAATCATATTGAAAAATTGGATCTGTTCTTAATTCAGATATTGGATGGGGAACTTTTGGTAACAGTTATGGCAGAAGCACAAACTTTGCTGCGGAGGTGTGCTTTGTTCTGTAAAAGAATTAAACAAACCACCGAGTACAGTTCCTGCAATTCCTCCAACGATGGGAGGCAAATTCAAAGACTTCGCAACGGTTGTACCTAAGGCCCCTAAAGCTGCGGGTGATGCAAGATTTGATAATGTTGAATTTGCTTGTTGCGCATTCGCTTCAACAATCATGATGTCGGTTGAATGACAAAAGGGACAATTCAAGCTCATGACTTGACTCCTAAATTTTGGGCATAAAAAAGCCTGCACGTTGGCAGGCTTAATATTCATTTTTCATGTGTACTCTAAAGAGCTTCATGATTCTCATTAAGATGTTATATATCTGAAATAATTTAGAATGTGACTCAATTTAATGATTGATTTGTTATATAAAATCAGTACGATAAAAAAAATACAAAATGGTTTTAAAATTATGACACACATTCGAATTGCAGATTTTTGTGCAAAGTATGGCTATACGAAGCATCAAATCCAACATGCAACACGTACAGGAAAATTAGATAAAGTTGCCAAAGGCATTGTGGACGAGCAACATGCGATTCAAGCAATGTCTTACACAAAACCGTTAAAGTCCCCAAAGCAAACAAAGGTCACAACTGATGCTATCACTCAGCCAGATCAATTTGTATCATCACATCCAACCTCAGAAAAACCTAAATTTTTATCTCAGGAATGGGTAAAATCTATGCTTGCACCTGCAAGCAAAGGTGGAAAAGTTCTACCTCCAGAAGAATAACTTCCATCAACATAGCTGTAAAGGGATGTAGCAACATCCCTCCTTCCACCCTTAGTATTCAGCTAAATATCGAATTTAATTTATATTTATGCCATCTCTTGACGCTTTCAGCACATCATTCAGTTGCTTTAATTCCAACTAATTCTGGCAATTGATAATCATCAAAATTCTTAGAATAATGACTCATTTTATAATATTTCTACGCCTATCCACATCATACTGACTGATCCCAAATGTCCTCATGTTAGGAGATGTCTTAGCACGTAAACGTTGATCTACTTTGTTAGGATTCACCAAATACATACCTGCTCGAAATGCATTCTCCAGTTGTTGTGGTTGATTTCTATGAATCATTCCTATACCAAGTAAACCATTGACCTCAAACTTTTCTTTATTCTCTTTTCGGTTACAGTTGTAATAGCACCCTTGGTTATTGGTAATGGATTGTTGCCAGTACTTGCCAACTTCCTCTCCTAACCATTCATCTCTGCAATGCAGGTTAGCATCATAAATAAGCAATAAATGGCAGTGGTAGCCTTTCTTTGCACCTTGCTCGAATGCCCAAACACACCCTTGTAAACCGTGAAAGCAAGTATCTTTATTTGACATTCTATTTCGTAGTATTTCCAAAGCCCTATGAAAGTCTTCAACACCCCAATTCTCTTGATGTTCTTGAAGGATTCCTACATCTACTCGTACAAAAACCAACCTAGCATAATGATTGAGTATTTTGTTCAAGTAACCTTCTAATTCAATTTGATTTTTTCGTTCTTGATATTTAAATTTATGAATATCTTGAACAGCACTTTTCATTTCATGCTGAATCATGCCTTGTATATAAAATATATGATTTAGTTCAAACCGTAGAATGTCTGCATAAATATGAAAATCTAGTCTTTCCATGATGTAATCCACAAGGTTAATCACCCTTTTAAAAACCTGTATGATTTTGGAATAGCAAAGATCAAATCTATAAATCTGCTTAAACAGTACTACCGCTTCTAATAATTCTCGTTTGAACTCATCATGATCATCAATGAATTGCTCATGACAGGTACTGATTAAAAAATCTTCGATTGAAATAAGAATGGAGGCTTCATTGGCTAATGGAATATTTTGGTACATTTAGGTTCTCACTGAAACATAAGGTTCATATGTAAGTGAGAGATATATTTTTTTACTGATCATGATTCTGTAGCAGGATGTTGTAGTCATCCTGCTTAGCTGAATAGGCTCATAGACTTTGGAACATACTATAGGGTTAATTCAGATTGTTTGAACTCATTGTAATTTATAGATTGTCTATAGCCCATTTGAGTATGGGCTATACTGTGTTAAGTGCCTCACAGTACTCACTCAACTAGATAAGATATTGTTTATATTATTAATATATATTACTTATAGATAATAATATATATTACCTGTTAAGCACTCTACCCTGTAGTTTCGATAAGTTCGTTCATCTACATAACGCTAATCGCCAATCTATCGGATTTTGCTTAGGCTAAAGTTACGCCACTTTTTTATTTTAGAGCTATGATGAACAACCTTAATCCATCCTCTACCAATCAAGATGAAGATTTAACAACAGGCATAGGATCTCAGAAAACTTATGAGCTTAAAGTATTTGATGAAAATGAGGCATATCGCCAACTTGAAATCATTCAGCTCATTTTATATATAGGACTTACGCATTGACGGATTCAAAAAAGTATTAAAATACTTTATAAAGTATCTGTGATCAGACGAATTAAAAATGCTTCTACAGCAACTTGTACTCTACCCATTTATATGGGCTTTCTCATG
>NZ_VPDB01000033.1:0-41802 GCF_013417925.1 Acinetobacter sp. YH12218 | reverse complement strand
TTCGGTAAAAACTGGTCGAGGTACGCCAACCAAGCGTTTAAATTCAGAATCTGAAAAACGGTTTAAGTTCTGATATCTCATGAAACTTAGATTGATGTGGTTTTTACTTTCGCAAGAGATCTAATATCTTAGTGATAAATTTAATATCCTTGTGAAATACTTGGCTTTACATCAGGTTTTATTTGATTCATAATTTGCCAATCGAGTCGTCACACAGTTTAAAAGTGTGACTTTGACCCTGATTCTCCATCATTTGTTTTTTATTCGCCCAGCTTTCCCCAAGGTTGGGCTTTTTTTTTGTCTAAAAATGGAACTTTACCGCAAAGATTATAGATAAAACGGAGATGGAATAAAAATAAATGCCCTTTTATGGTGCATATATTATTGAATTTATCATCGAGTTCAGTAGGTCCAGACAAAAAAAATCCTGATTTTCATGGAAAATCAGGATTTTTTAGCCAAAATTTTCGGGAAACTAAAATATTCTGCTGAGGAAGAAATTTAGTGTGCCCTAATACGGTGCATTCTGCACCAATTTATTGCAATTGTAAATATTTATTTAAGCAAGTTCATAAAAAAATTTATTCCTTTCAAATATGTTGCTGTTTTTTAGCAAATTATCTCGTTTTAAAATGATAAAAATGTGACAGATTCAACACATTTGTATAGAATTTAGCTGTATAAATGTTCATTTTATAAATTAATAAATTAATAAATTATTGATCATTAATTTAAATATTCCCGCGTTTAGTTGATAAGTGAGTTGGGGTATGCAACAAGTGTGGGGCATAAAATAGATGGAAACATTACGAACAGAGCATATTAGTAAGCGCTTGCAACTTGCGATGCTAGTAATCGTCTTGTCTATCGTATTTATTAGTGTTCCACTGATTGTGAGCAGTTATCAAAACTACCTCAAAAATGCTCAAGCGCTTAAAGAAATTCAGATGCTAAAAATGGTGGCAGATTTAACCAACCAAATTTCTCGTGAACGTGTACCAGCTAACAGTGCAATGTCGAGTCAAGGTCTTCAGCGTGAGCAAAAAATTATTGAGTTGGCTGAATATCGTCAAGGCGTTGATCGGCAATATCAAGATACACTGAAAGTTTTAAAAGAAACGGGCTTTGCACCGATCGCCCAGCAGTTAGAGTCCAATTTATATCCATATTTGTTGCAGGGTCGCAAAACGGTCGATCAATATATTGCGCTGCCGACACAACAGCGTGACGCTAAAAAATTGGATCATGCCATTTTGGCGATGTTCCAAGCTTGGGATCAAAGCTATATTGCCATGCAGAAATTGGTCAATCATTCACATGGTAAAGATACCCGTGTATCGAATTATTACACGCTGATTTTATTACTGGCAGAATTACGTGATCAGGCGGGACGAGTCGCATCAAATATTATGGCTGCGGTATCATTTCAACAGGAAATTCCAGAGCAAAATTTAGCGCGGAGTTTACAAACCCAGCGTCAAACACGCTATCTATGGGAATTGATCAATGTCGTGCAGTCCGAACATGACAAAACACCCGAGTTTAAACAGTTACATCATGCGGTACGAACGGAATTTTTAGATAAAGGTTTGCCAATTATTGATGGTTTGGCTCAAAAAAGTCTTCAACATCAGCGTTATCACATGGATGGCACCCAGCTCACTGATGCAATGGTCAATAAATTTGTCACAGTGGTGGAATTGCAAAGTTATATTTTAGATTACAGTCTCAAAGTAGCTGCGGATGAACAACGTGAAGCGCGAAATAAATTGATTTTCACGCTTTTTGTCTCGCTCGTGTCATTACTGACTGCATTATTAACGATGTTCTATGCCAAGAAATGGGTGTTTGAACCTTTAATTCGTGCTCGTAATCAGTTATTTAAACTGGCTCGGCACCGACAAATGGATCAAGGCGTGATTGAACCTGCCAAAGTAGGTTATCTCAGTTTATTTGATGCCATTCAGCATATTGAAAACATGTTGGAACAACGTGATGCCTTTGAATTTCAGCTTAAACATATTGCCAATACTGACTCACTCACCAATGTCGCCAATCGTTTTGCCTTAGATGAATATATTAAATTTCGCGACAGCCAAAATTCAGGCTTTTTACATACAGCACTGATCGTGATTGATATTGATCACTTTAAACAGGTGAATGACCGCTATGGGCATATTGTCGGCGATTTGGTGATTCAACATGTTGCCAATCAATTACGACAACATATTCGTTCATCCGACTTGGTGGTGCGATATGGAGGAGATGAGTTTTTAGTCCTGATCGAGGGGATTGATATGCTCAAAGCCCAGCACATTGCCGAAACCATACGGCATGATATTCAGCATGTGAATTTTAATTTGGCAGAGGACGAAGCCGATCTCATTGTGACGGTGAGTATTGGTGTTGCAGTGGGTGCCAAAAGCTGGATCGATTTATTACAGCGCGCAGACCAAGCATTATTTAAAGCCAAAGCTGCGGGGCGTGACCGTGTTTCAGCCTAAACGCAGCTTGATATTCATAAATATCTTGGCAGATTCATAAAGTTAGCTAGAAAAATCAATTAATCTTCATCTTTATATAATTTATTGCAGGCTTGTTGGTTCATTTGACTACCATCTACATTCCAACACTGGGCTTGGGTAATTTTGCCTAAATTGTACTGAAGCACCGCTTCAGGTTGCCCATTGTCATACCAAATTTTATAACTGTTATGACGAACGCCATTACGATAATAACCTTGGCGTTCTAGTTTGCCGTTTTCAAACCACATTTTCAGCTCACCAATCAGTTTATTGTTTTGAAAATTGGCATAGGTCCATGGTTTACCATCGCTATACCAGCGTTGGCGCAGGCCATTTTCGAGACCATTTTTATAATTTTGAGAAAAAGCCAGTTGGCCATTCGGATGCCAAATTTTGTAATCCCCCTGCGACTCGCCATTGATGATGCTACTTTCTTGCTCTTTTATCCCATTGGCAAACCAAAACTCAAGTTTGCCCTCGTACTCCCCATTTTTATAAGCAATGCGGCTACGGGGTTTGCCGTTGGGGAAGAAACTTTCAAATACGCCTGAGCCTTGAATACCATCTGGAAAGTGAATTAAATGTTCACATTCACCGTTTTTAATTTTGCTGTTGCTCAGAAAGATGGTGGTTAGGGCATTGCCATTGGCATAGACATATTGATTTTCATAGATCCCTTTGTGTGAAGTCGGGGTACTGAGGGCTTTACACTGCGGCTTATCTTTCCATGGGCTAAGACCGGGGTCTTCTTGTGAGACAAACAGCACCATGTATTCGTTTAGATAGCCATCGGCAAAGCTATATATTGGACATAATAAGAGGCTGAAACTTAAGATAAATTTATTCATTGTTAGTATGCTTTTATATTTTAAAAAGTTAAAAATTATTCGTTGTTGAGTCCACGATAGGCGTCATCATAAGGATGTTTTATTTAAAAATAAATAGTCGATACGTTGAGTTTGCAACAGATACAAGACTGTTGAAAAGTACACAATTCAGGTTTGAACTTCATCTTATACTATGGACTTTAAACACCATAAAAATAGTGCAATGAAAAAAATATATCTATCTTTGATGACTGTCCTCAGTTTGACAGCATGTACAACAAACGAAGGCATGTTGGATTCATCTCAACACTTAAAACAAACCACTCAAGCCAATTTAGAAAATTCACGGGTGAGTGAAATTCCGTGTCTATTTAATCAAGCACAGACACAGGCGGTATTTGTCACATTTGATGGTCAGCGTTTGAGCCATTATGGCAATGACTTACAGCGCGCCCAGACAGCATACATTCCTGCATCTACCTTTAAAATGTTAAATGCTTTAATTGGTTTGCAGCATCAGAAGGCGACAACCACTGAAGTTTTTAAATGGAAAGGTGAAAAACGTGCTTTTCCGTCATGGGAAAAAGACCTGACTTTGGGGGAAGCCATGCAAGCATCTGCAGTTCCTGTATATCAGGAACTGGCAAGGCGAATAGGTTTGGCGTTAATGCAACAAGAAGTCAAACGGGTCGGTTTTGGCAATGCCAATATTGGCAAACAGGTGGATAATTTTTGGTTGGTAGGGCCCTTAAAGATTACGCCTGAACAAGAAGTCAAATTTGCGTATCAGCTTGCGACAGAGAAATTACCGTTTGATGTCGCGGTACAAAAGCAAGTCAAAGACATGCTTTATATTGAAAGCCGTGGGGATGCGAAGTTATATGCCAAGAGTGGTTGGGGTATGGATGTAGAGCCGCAAGTTGGGTGGTATACCGGTTGGGTAGATGATGGTCATGGCAAGATTACAGCGTTTAGTTTGAATATGCAGATGGCAGCAGGGGATGATGTGGCGGAGCGTAAGCAGTTGACGTTGGATGTGTTAGATAAGTTAGGTGTATTTCATTATTTACGTTAATTTTTTGAATTTTGAATTTTGAATTTTGAATTTTGAATTTTGAATTTTGAATTTTGAATTTTGAATTTGCATGTCTTCACTGTAGATTGGGTTTGAGTTTCCATTACGTGGGAGATTCCTATTTTTGAAAGCACAGAAGTAAGCAAAATGCTTTTGTTTGACTGAGGGTACATCCGTGCTGCCCCAGTCAAACAGGCGACATCCATGTCGCCGTCATGTGATTGAATGTAGTGAAGTACAAGAATTTATTTAGAAATGGCTTTGTTTAAGCTCGTATAAAGTGATTTTCTAGCTTCTAAAATTTCAACTCTATATTGAGCAGTTGTTTCAACATTGATAGCTCCATTTTTACAAAGTGTATAAGCGTTAAATTTTCCGAGTAATTCGCCATAAATTCTTAGCTTTTCTTATTGTTCAATATATCCATGTAAAAGAATTAAACCTTCATTTTTGCTAAGCAAATTAAAGTCATTAAAAAGTGCGTGTCTTAGAGGTTTAAGTCTGTCTGAAATCTCATTAAGAGCTAGTTGAGATTGTTTTGTTTCAAATTCAAAAATTGCCCAAATTTTTAAAACGAGATGATTTATTTCCTCGAGATCTTTGGAAATATTGGTCAATAAATTACGATTATATAGAAGGTTATCTTTTGCTACTGATGCTGAAATATTTGCCTTTTGATTTAAGTAGGTAATTACGCCAGTTATCAGTGCTCCCAAACCAATTTTTACGGCTGTATCAATTATCTCTAATAAAGTCATATAAATATAAAACGGTGAATGAATCACCGTTTTATCATGCACTTAAAGGAAAGTGAATCTTATTTCAACATCGGCTTTAAGAACTTCGCTGTATGCGACACTTTATTCTTAGCCACTTGCTCTGGCGTACCTTCGGCAATAATCATACCGCCGCCAGCACCACCTTCAGGACCTAAATCCACAATCCAATCGGCAGTTTTAATCACATCCAAGTTATGCTCAATCACCACGATGGTATTACCCTTATTACGTAGCTCATGCAGGATGTCGAGCAATTTAGCAATATCATGGAAGTGTAGACCTGTTGTCGGTTCATCAAGCACGTACAAGGTTTTACCTGTATCACGTTTTGCCAACTCACGAGCCAATTTCACACGCTGCGCTTCACCACCTGAAAGTGTGGTTGCAGACTGACCCAAACGGATATAGCCCAAGCCCACTTGGTTCAAGGTTTCCAAACGACGGTGGATCACAGGAATGGCATCGAAGAAATGCATCGCATCTTCAACCGTCATTTCTAAGACATCAGAAATGTTACGACCTTTATAGCCAACTTCTAACGTTTCGCGGTTATAGCGCTTGCCGTGGCAGGCATCACAAGGCACATACATATCAGGTAAGAAGTGCATTGCAACCTTAATCATACCGTCGCCTTCACAGGCCTCACAGCGACCGCCTTTCACGTTAAACGAGAATCGACCTGCAGCATAGCCACGTGCTTTGGCTTCAGGGGTTTGCGCAAACAGTTCACGAATAGGGGTAAACAAACCGGTATATGTTGCAGGGTTTGAACGTGGTGTACGACCGATTGGGCTTTGGTCAATATCAACGACTTTATCGAGGAACTGTAAGCCATCAATCGAATCAAATTTCTCAGCCGTTAATGTGGTTGCACCATTCAATTGAGTCGCTGCAAGCGGCAATAATGTCCGGTTAATCAGCGTCGATTTACCTGAACCTGATACACCTGTCACACAGGTCATCACACCTAAAGGAATAGTCAAATCGACATTTTTCAGGTTATGACCCGCAGCGCCCATTAACTTAATTTGCTCTTCAGGTTTTGGCGGTTGTGTGCGTGTTTTCGGCACATCAATACTGAGCTTTCCTGATAGATATTGACCAGTTAATGAATCTGGATTTGCCAAAATTTCATCATACGTCCCTTCGGCGATCACATGACCGCCATGCACACCTGCACCGGGGCCAATATCAATAATATGGTCGGCGGCACGGATCGCATCTTCATCATGTTCTACAACTAATACGGTATTACCTAAGTCACGCAAACGTACTAGGGTTTCCAATAGGCGGTCATTATCACGCTGATGCAAACCAATAGAGGGTTCATCCAGCACGTACATTACGCCCATCAGGCCCGCGCCAATTTGCGAAGCCAAACGAATACGCTGAGCTTCACCACCCGACAGTGTTTCTGCCGAACGCGATAAACTTAAATAGTTCAAACCGACAGAGACTAGGAAGTGCAAACGTTCACGAATCTCTTTGAAAATCTTGTCAGCAATTTCGCCTTTGGCACCGCTTAAGTTGAGGTCTTGATAATAGCTTTCAGCATCGCCAATCGACATCTTGGTGATTTGCGCGATGGTTTTATCTTTAACTCGAACATGACGTGAAATTTCATTGAGACGTGAGCCACCGCAAGCATCACATGCAGCATTGGATAAATACTGTGCCAAATCTTCACGCACGTAGTTTGATTCGGTTTCACGGTAACGACGCTCTAGGTGCGGTAAAATCCCTTCAAAGGCTTGCACGCGCTTGTGCGAACGACCACGTTCATCGATATAACTGAGGTCAACTTTTTCTTTACCTGTCCCATATAGAAATTTCTTTTTGGTGTCGGCATCGAGTTCATTCCACGGTGTGTCTAGAGAATAACCAAAATGATCGGCAACTTTTTGGATCATGCTGTAGTAATACGGACGTTGACGGTCCCAACCACGGATTGCCCCTTGGCTAATCGAAACTTCATTATTGGGAATCAATTTGTCAGCACTAAAATGGCTGCGTGTGCCTAAACCATCACAAACAGGGCATGCACCGAATGGATTGTTGAAGGAAAATAGCCGTGGTTCAAGTTCACCAACGGCACGTTCACATTCAGGGCAAGAGTGTTTCGCAGAAAATACGCGATCTTCTTGTTCGCCTTTCATCCACGACAAAATGGCAATATCGCCACCCATACGTAGTGCAGTTTCAAAGCTTTCTGCAATACGGTTACCGAGGTCATCACGAACTTTAAAACGGTCAACAACGACTTCGATGGTGTGCTTTTTCTTTTTGTCGAGTTCAGGCGGAGTATCAATATCAATGACTTCACCGTCGACACGCGCACGGACAAAACCTTGACCTTGTAATTGTTCAAATAAGTTGGTGTATTCACCCTTACGGTCACGGACCACAGGGGCAAGCAACATAAGCGCCGTGCCTTCTTCTAGACCTTTGACGGTATCGACCATTTCAGACACAGTCTGAGCCACCATCGGGAGGTCATGTTCAGGACAATACGGCGTGCCGACACGGGCATAGAGTAGACGTAAATAGTCGTAAATTTCGGTGATTGTTCCCACTGTTGAGCGTGGGTTGTGGCTCGTTGATTTTTGTTCGATGGCAATCGCAGGACTCAAGCCTTCAATCGAGTCAACTTCGGGCTTTTCCATTTGCGAAAGGAATTGGCGTGCATAGGCAGATAAGGACTCAACATAGCGACGTTGACCTTCAGCATACAAGGTATCAAAAGCCAAAGAGGACTTCCCTGAACCAGAAAGACCCGTAATGACCACAAACTTGTCGCGTGGAATATCGAGTGACACATTTTTTAAGTTATGGGTACGTGCGCCTCGAATACGGATATGGCTTTGGCTCATGCAAGGGGTCCTAAAATATTCATCGAAAAACCTATATATGATAGCGCATGAAAAATGTTCAAGTGTAATTTAAACCTAGATTTATGCGTGACTTTGTGAGAAAAATGGCCGAATCAAAATATAGCTGTCTGTGCCGATGCCCTAAAACATCCGCAAATCAGCAATCTAGGACTTTTAACATGAAATGGCAACTTCATCTCAATCCAACATTAGGTGTGATGGGTTTATTGATGTGTAGTGTGTTTTTGAGTGCATGTACCCCGAACCAAACCCCGAAAGCGCAAAATTATGACAGCTTAGAACAAGCAACTTTGGCGCTGAATACCGAAAGTGAAAAAATTGATCTGTATATTGCAAAATTAGGTCAAGCCAAAACAGAAGCTGAAAAAAAGCATCTGGCTTGCGAAAAAATTCCTCAACAGTTTGATTTGGTTTTGGCAATTGTTGAAAACAATCAACATTTGATGAGTGCTGAAGATTTAAAAGTTCAAGCGCAGTTTAAGCAAATGGCTGAGCAACAAAAAGCGCGCTTTACATCTAGCCTATGGTGTAAAGGTGCATAAAGATCACGGCACTATGACTGTTTTAAGTTCATCGTTTAAATCTCCTGTGCTATGCGCATAAAAATGCATTAGAAAATCTCAGGACTATCGCAGAAAAGGCGTAAAATGCAGTTTTATCGAAACCATAGAATGCCATGTTGTCCTTATTTCTCAAAAGCTTAATGGGTGCCTTTGTTGTGGTATTAATTGCTTTGCTGTCTAAAAGTAAGGTGTTTTATATTGCAGGTTTGGTTCCATTGTTTCCGACTTTTGCGTTGATTGCTCATGTCATTGTGGCAAATGATCAGGGTGCAGCCGCATTACAAAAAACTGCGCTGTTTGGACTCTGGTCTCTCATCCCATATTTCATTTATTTATTGATGGTGTACCTGCTCGCAACACGTTTGAGCTTAACGGCATGTTTGAGTGTAGCAACTTTGAGTTGGGTGCTTGCTGCGGCTGTTTTGATTTATGCATGGCAGAGTTTTCAGTAAGCATCAAAAGCCTATATCGATGCTGTTTCAGATTAACTTTTTATCGGTTCTAGATCATTTATAAAACAATAGATTTGTATTAAATTATGATGAATTTCCAATCACTAAATGTGTGATTTAAAATGTAAGTATTTGAATAATTAATTATAATTCTGCCAGAACAGAAAATAATCATGATAAGAGCAAATAATGTTAAAACAATTTTGGGTGATCATCTGCCTCATGTTTTCAAGTCAAATCCTGTGGGCTGAAGACAGTCAAATCCTCGCGTTTGAACAGTTTATTGACCCGGTAGCCGAGCAGCGTTATAGCGTGAGCGTGCCTGCGGTCGGGCAAAATGAACAGCTATGGTCTGTGGTCTATATGGTACTGCAAACCAACCAAGTCCCTGACAATACTGTTCTGGACTTTAAAGTCGTTCCGCAAGGTTTATTGTTGAAAAATAATCCTGCACAAAAAATACAAGAGTATGCTTTTGATGGTGTACAGTTGGCACAGAAAAAAGACTATGTACTGTCCCAATTCTCAGATTTGAGTGAACAACTGGAAGATCAAACTGGCAAGAAAGTGCTGGATGCATCACTCTTTGATACCAGTCGTGCCCATGTATATGCCCGCGTAGAAGATTGGGTGCCTGACTATAATGCACAAGCTACTCAACTGAATATTGAACTGGGAAAACTGAATGAAATGCAAGTCAAAGGGCTTTATTTCATTTTAGGCAAAGGTGAAAAGCCCAAAGATTTATTGGCTATTGCTCAACTAGATCCGATGGTCAAATCACAATTTCATTCAGAAGAGATGCAGGAACGCAAAGCAGCACGCAGTGAGTTGCGTGAAGCACGTTTTGCGATTTTTTTGGTGATTATCGCGATGGGGATTTTTCTCGGATGGTATCGTTTTAAACGCTAATGCCTGAAATGATCGTGCATGGTCATTCTAAAAACCGAATCTAACCATATTAAAAAAGGATCTAAAAGCAATTTTAGATCCTTAATTTTTTATACAGTTTAAATCAAAGGTTTATTCTACAGGCCATGTCCGCTGTTGATACGCGCTGTCCCAGAACATCCATTCTAATTTTGCGCCGTTCGTGTAAGCCGCATGCATTTTTTCACGTGTATCTGCATCACAGCGAGCCGCCACTCGATCAATAGTTTGAATCACGTTTTGTACAGCGGTATTGAAGTCGTCACCTGAGTAGGTGTCGATCCATGCTTGGTAAGGGTTATTCGGTACAGATTGGCTGACAATGGCTTTGCCGACTTCAGCATAGATCCAAAAGCAAGGCAGGAGTGAGGCAAGGACCACAGGGTAACTTTCTGACCATGCTGTCGCTGTTAGAAACGAAGTGTAATGATGACAGGCAAGGGTCAGTGGAGTATTTTCAAACTGTTCTTTGCTAATGTTGAAACCTTGCATAAAGTCATTGTGCAGACTGCGTTCCACCACGATGGCAATTTTTGCCGCTTCAGAAAACTGAATCACATCGTCGGCATCAAATGCCTTGGCTGCACACACCGCAAGCGCACGACCATAAGCCAATAAATAATGGGCATCCTGAATGACATAGTGGCAAAAGGCATCGCGGCTTAAACTGCCCTGAGCCAATTCCTGATTAAACGGTAGATGGAGAATCTGCTGATATAACGCGGTATTACGTTGCCAAACTTCTTCAGAAAAACGCATTGAACATTCCTGTCGTTAAAAATGAAAGACGGGTCTACACCATGATGCGATGTAATTGAGAGCCTTCATCTTAGAGTGTTTATTCAAAATGTAACGAATAATTTTTGGTTTCAATTCTGAAAAGCGGCATAATTGCGCCATAAACTTAGCTTCAAACTGGGTATTCCCTCATTTTGAAATCTTATTGAATGAATAGGTCGATCTATCATGATGAAACATTTTGGTTTCTCAATCGTCTTTACGATCGTGTGTCTTGCTATTTCTGCATATTGGGGTCTGAATCATGGCCCAAATGCGGGCGTGCAAGCCATGCTGACAGCACTGACCATTACTGCCATTTTAGCTGTGATGGAAGTGTCTTTGTCTTTTGACAATGCCGTCGTCAATGCATCTGTACTCCGTGGTTGGGATCATTTTTGGAAAATGATTTTCTTAACCGTCGGGATCGTGATTGCTGTCTTTGGTATGCGTTTGATTTTCCCAATTGTGATCGTGGCTGTAACTGCAGACATGGGTGCAATGGAAGTGGTTCAAATGGCGTTGAATGATCCAATTCAGTATTCAGCTAAATTGATGGCACATCATGCAGAAATTGCGGCCTTTGGTGGTGCTTTCTTATTATTGGTGTTCCTGAACTTCTTCTTAGATGAAGGGAAAGATACCCATTGGTTCCGTTGGTTAGAGCGCCGTTTGGCCAATCTTGCAAACGTTCCTGCGATGTCCGTGTTTATTGCCCTAATTGCGTTATTGGTAATGGCAGCAAACGTGGCCGAAGTCTCTCGTCTAGCGGTAGTGATGGCGGGTATCTGGGGGATCGTGGTGTATATCGGTGTCCAAGTACTGAGTCATTTATTGGGTGGTGAACCTGAAGTTGATGAAAACGGTAATGCGGTTGGACATGACGCAAATGGCGTACCGACAGGCGTGATCAAAGCAGGTTTTGGTGGTTTCCTTTACCTTGAAGTACTCGATGCCTCATTCAGTTTTGATGGTGTGATTGGTGCATTTGCGATTACCTCTGATGTGGTAATCATTATGCTCGGTCTTGCTATTGGTGCTATGTTCGTGCGTTCGATGACCATATACTTGGTGGATAAAGGCACCTTAGATGCTTATATCTTCCTTGAACATGGTGCGCATTATGCGATTGGTGCTTTGGCCTTCATTATGTTGGCGAGTGGCACAGGTCTGCATGTCCCTGAAGTGGTAACGGGTCTGATTGGTGTGGCATTTATTGTTTGGGCGGTGATTGCCTCAATTCAATATAAAAAGCGCCAAGAAAGTCTAGGCTAATTTAAACTTGCCTCAAATCTCCCAAAAAGCGCAGCATCAGCTGCGCTTTTTATTTGTCCAATCATCAGGATATTTAAAATCAATAAAAATCCTGCTTCGCTTTAAGCTGAATGTCCTATAATCCCATTCCAAGATTAATGAATTTTTAACCAGCTATGATGAATGCTCTTGAACGACGCTCAACTTTTGCTTTGAGTAGTATTTTCGCCTTACGTATGCTGGGGCTGTTCATGATTATTCCTGTTTTCTCTGTGGCAGGTCAGCAATATGCAGGGGCAACACCGGCACTCATTGGTTTGGCGGTTGGTGTCTATGGGTTGACCCAAGCGATATTACAGATCCCGTTTAGTCTGATTGCAGACCGTTATAGCCGTAAACCGTTGGTGGTCATTGGGCTGCTGTTGTTTGCTTTAGGCGGTGCAATTGCAGCAATGTCCGATAGTATCTATGGCGTAATTATCGGGCGTGCGATAGCCGGTGGTGGCGCTGTGTCTGCGGTAGTGATGGCTTTGTTAGCCGATGTCACACGTGAAGAACAGCGCACTAAAGCCATGGCGATGATGGGGATGAGTATCGGTCTGTCCTTTGTGGTGGCATTTAGCCTTGGACCTTGGCTCACAGGTTTAGTCGGTATCTCGGGTTTATTTTGGGTGACCACCATCATGGGACTTGCTGCGATTGCGATGTTGCTGTTGGTGCCGAAAGTGACGCGTCATCACCGAAATTTCCAACAAGGTTATCTGACGCAATTGAAGCAAGTGCTGAAAATGCCTGATCTAAATCGGTTGCACGTTTCAGTCTTTGCATTGCATTTACTACTCACAGCGATGTTTATTTATGTGCCATCTCAGTTGATTGACTTCGCCAATATTCCCTTGCATTCGCATGGTCTGGTATATTTGCCGCTTTTGGTCGTGAGCCTGTTTTTTGCCTTTCCGAGCATTATTCTGGCGGAAAAATATCGCAAAATGCGTGGCATTTTCTTGACCGCCATTGGTGGCATTATTCTAGGATTGGGCATCTTAATTTTTGGTTTCGAATCTAAATATATTCTGCTTACTGGCTTAGGATTATTCTTTATTGCATTTAATGTGATGGAAGCATTATTACCGTCATGGTTATCGAAAGCGGCTCCAATTCAGTCTAAAGCGACAGCCATGGGCGTGAACGCCAGCAGTCAGTTTCTGGGGGCATTTTTTGGTGGTATGATTGGCGGGCAACTTTTGTTGCTAAATGATACGGCAATGGGATGGGGCATCCTGACAGGGCTAGCCATTTTATGGTTGATCATTAGTTTTGGGTTGGCTCAGCCGCGTTATTTATCGTCTATGGTTTTCAGTTTGCCTGAAGATAAAGAAACGGATGAATGGACTTCTCAGCTTTTAGCAATTCGTGGTATTGAAGAAGTTGTGGTGATGTCTGACCAGCAAGTGGCTTATGTAAAAGTGGATAAGCAGCAGATGGATGAATCTGCGCGACAACATTTAACGCACTTGTTAGGGAAAGAGGTAGCCATTTAACCATAACTCTTATAAAGTAAATAATAGAAACAAATAGGAAGAATACGTCTGATGCGTGGTGTAAATAAGGTCATTTTAGTTGGTACTTTGGGTCGTGACCCTGAAACAAAAACTTTCCCAAATGGTGGTTCTCTCACTCAGTTCTCAATTGCAACGAGTGATTCATGGACAGATAAAAATACAGGTGAACGTAAAGAGCAAACAGAATGGCACCGTATTGTGTTACATAACCGCTTAGGTGAAATTGCACAGCAATATTTGCGCAAAGGTTCTAAAGTTTATATTGAAGGTTCATTACGTACTCGTCAGTGGACAGATCAAGGCGGTCAAGAGCGTTACACGACTGAAATTCGTGGTGAACAAATGCAAATGCTTGACAATAATCGCCAACAAGGCGAACAAGGTCAAGGCGGTGATTTTGGTCAGCCTCGTTTTAATAACCAACAAGGTGGTTATAACAATAACCAAAACCAAGGTGGCTACGGTAATAACTCAAACCAAGGCGGTTATGGCAATAACCAACCGGCTCAAGGCAATAGCTATGGCAACAACAACCCAGGTGGTTTTGCGCCAAAACAACAGCCTGCACCGACACCGGCTCCTGCAGCAGCAGATTTAGATGATGACTTACCGTTTTAAATTGTACAATACTTAATTATTGTATTTATTAAAGAGAAAGAGCTTGATTTATATCAAGTTCTTTTTTTATTTCTTTTAAAAAAAATTGTATTTGTGCTTAATAACTTTATATAATAAAAATATTGTATTTACTGGGGTGTTAAGTACGTGAGCTTACATCGTAAAAACTATATTGCAGAAGGCGGAGAAAGATTTGGATTATTAATAAATAGTCTTGGTCTTCCTGATTTTTGGACCACTTTATTTTTAACTACGAATGTTCGTTCCGAAAAGCATACAACACAAAAAGCGTATCTCAATCATTTGGCTCATATCTATATCTGGGAAATGAGCATTGGTGAGAGAATCTCTGAACGTATTATTAGAGCTGCTAGTCAAAAAAATATGTCTTCACAAGTGCTTTTCTTTAGTGACTTGGAAATTCAGAAATTAAGAGATCACTGTAAATTAACTACAAAAGCAGCACGAAGAAATTTGAGAAATCAAACAGAGCATCGAAGGAATGATCAAAATTTAAAAATTATATTTCCTATTAGAAAAATACCAGCAGCTACAGTGGAGAAAGAACACGCGATAAATAGAATAACAATATTTGCTAATTTCTTTGAATTTGTGGCCATTAATATTTTGAGAAATAAACCTTCTTTTTATAATTATCTAGATATCATTGAAAATACAAAGGCTCAAATATTAAAACAAAAAGAAAGACATGGTGGTTCGAAGACTAGAAGTTCCGACCCTAATAAGAAGGCCCCTCACCCTGATATTTTCAAACATGTTATGGAAATAGCAGAACCCTCGAATGTTTATAATCCTTATACAAAATCTGTAAGGCAAAGAAATTATTTACTTCTATGGATTCTTTATGAAACTGGTATGAGAGCAGGAGAGGTTCTGCAATTAAAAATTTCAGATATTGATTTTGCAAGAAATATAGTTCAGATCCAATCACGGCATGATGATCCAGAAGATAAATTTAGAACTGATGAACCGAATGCTAAAACTTTAGAAAGAGATTTGCCTATAAATCAGGATTTAAGCGATCAGCTTCGTAAGTATGTTTTAGAAGAACGTCGTTTTATCCCAAATGCTCATACTCACAAATTCTTATTTATATCTCATAAGGGGGTTAGTAAAGGACATCCTCTCTCTTTAACTCAGTTTTCAAGAATTGTTGAAAAAATTTCTGGAAATGAAGAATTAGCTGATTTCATTAAGAAGAATGGATTCGTGGTTAAAAAGAGAGTAACTAGGCATGGCTTTAGACATGATTTTAATAATCGATTTTCAAATAATATTGATGAACATAATCACAAAGCATCTCAGGATGGCCGTATTGATGAAGTGATTTCTGAGAAAAAAGAAATTCAGCAAAGAATGTATATCAATGGTCATAAGAGTGAACATTCTGCCCAAATTTATAATCTTCGTCATACTAAAGAGCAAGCAGAAAAGTTATTGAAGCGTGAACTTGAAAAAATGGATTCCCATATTAAGAAGGGCCAAGAAAAATGATGCCAGAACATAGCTTTTCTCAAACAGAACAGACATATTCGACGAGATACTCAAAGGCAGGATATGCATTTAGTTTGAATGATGATGTATGGGTTTTAGATAAAAATAGAACTATTAATTGGAGACTAGCCAATCAAGAGATTGATAAAGTAGTTTATGCAGGTTTTAAATTAACAATCGCAAGGCTTGCAGAAGAAGTATCTTCTCATCATACATTCAATTGTTGGAATTATACAAAAACATATTTGTTATCTTCTGATATGTATCAAGAAGGATTGATTACATCAAAATTAATTTTGAGTCTCAAAGCAACTTTGAATCAAGAGAATGAGTACAAACTTGGAACAATTCGCGCATTATTACGATGTTGGATGGAGTGGGACTTCAAAGGATTAGAAAAGGGATTGGAAAATACTTTAGATCGTCTAATTCTAAGCGGCAATATCAAGGGAAAAGCAGTTTTACAAAATTGTCCTTATACAGGTCCATATACTTTAACTGAACAACAATTCTTATTAGTGTGGGCTGGAAATGCTTTTAATACAGGAAAACTCACTTTAGAAGAGTTTGCGTGGTTTTATACCATATACGCTACAGCTCGTAGACCTGTACAAATCTTAGCATTGAGAATATGTGATTTAACTATTCAAAATAATTTAGATGGAATGAAGTACGAGTTAAACATTCCACGCGCAAAACAACGAGGAGGTATATTCAGAGGAGAAATGCGTAGTCTAAGTATTACTGAAGATATGTATTTAATTTTAATTAATTTAATTAATGAGGTAAAAATAAAAGTTAAAAGATATTTACCCGATATTGAGCCAGAAGATTTAGATCAACTCCCTATTTTCTTGAATAATAAGAATTTAAACAGTGTTAATTCAGTTGAGGATCTTAGAGATAAGTTAAAAACTATTCCTGATTATTTGCATGGGGGTGCCAGTAAACATAACTCTCTAAGTAATAGTGTGTCGAAAAAATGTGAAGCTATTTCTGAACGGACTGGAGAATATATTCATTTTACTCCAATAAGATGCAGAAGAACGCGAGCGACTAATTTAGTACGCCATGGCATCACTGGTGTCCAATTGGCTTATCTAATGGACCATTCAGATACACAACAATTAAAAGTTTACACTGCATATACTGCTGAATTAGCTGCCCGTATCTTTGACAAAATGAAAGATGCTATGGCCTTTTTAGCAGCTCAATTTGAAGGAAGATTAATAGAAAATGAAAATGAGGCTATAAGAGGAAATGACCCTAGTAGTAGGGTTTATAAATCTAATAATGAGCACATTGGTAACTGTGGTGGCTCTCCTTCTTGTCAAGCTGGAATTAAAGCATGTTTATTGTGCAATAAATTCCAGCCACTTTTACATGCGCCTTGGGATGAGCTGTTTTTAGAATTATTAGAAGAGATGGAACAGCGAGAAAAAGTTGGAGCCAGTGAATTGATTTTAAAGTCATTTGACCTACAGTTGGCTCATGTGAAAGCCATTTTAGATGCATGTGATAAGCGAATTACAATGGAAGAAATAGCATGAGTAATTTTGTTCAATTTGTACCAAAACATGCATTAGATTGTCAGAAAAATTTAAATGATTTCATTTTACGTGCTAAGAATGAGTTAAGTATCTATGAAGATCAAGGAGGATTTGCAAGTTCAAATTGGAAACATAGATTAGCTAATGGCAGGTCACAGTCAATGGAGTTCACTGGTTTGGCCTCTAAAGGAAAAAAAACTGGTACACCTATGCAACAGCCTTTCCTTGATTTCGCAAAAGCTTATGTACGCGATAATCAGACATGGAAAGCGACTAATCCTAGCAACATGATGATGGTATTAAAAGCTAGTCATGATGCTTTGCTTCAAATTTACTTGAAAGCTGATGTTCTGTTAATTGATGGGATTGTTGTAAGAAAGATATCGGAATTAATTTATGAGCGTAGTTCTGAAGCTTCAAGATACCGTTATGGTCAAATGCTAGAAGCTTTTCTAGAGGATTTAAAAAAATTTAAAATTAATATCACTATCCCTACGTGGAAAAATTCGTGGAAAAGACCGGGTAACAAAGCACAAGGGACTTCTAAGGAAGATAGAGAATGGCAAGAAGAACGTTTGCTCAGCTCTTTTGAGATAGGTGCTTTAGCAGATGCATTTAGATTAGCAAAAAATCCTTATCAAAAATTTTATTCAGCACAATCTGCGTTGCTTTTGGCAGCCCCTAGCCGAGGGGGCGAACTTGGTTTTCTTACAGTAGATTGTTTATCAAGTGAAGAACTAAGTGAAATAGAAAAGAAAAATACAGGTCTTGATCAATTATGGAATATAGCATGGAAGGCTGAAAAGGGAGGAGGTTTAATTAAGAAGCCCATTCACCCTTATATTGTTCCAACAATTCAATTAGCAATTGAAAGGCTCAAAGAAATAGGAGAGCCTGCTCGAAAAGCTACTCAATGGGCCATAGAGCATCCTGATGAATTCTATCGTCATGAAGAATGCATTACTTCTCCTAATCATGGAGAAGATGAACCTTTGACTATTGAACAGTTTGCAGGAGCAATGTGTCTGCAAAGCCTTCCTTCGGATACTAAAGCATGGCGATTGACTGATACTGAAGTATTCGCTCAGGTATTTTCACAAAAATGGATTCATAAGCTAATAAAAGGAAAAAAATATATAACGTATAGAGATTTAGCTAAGTATACAATTGATAAATATAAAGAGAAATTTACAAATTGGCCATTTATACCTGAAACTGGTAAACCTGTATCTGAATTATTATGCCTAGTACGTGAAAATGAATTTCATGCGGTATTTGCACCTAAATTATACAGTTTTGAGTGCCCCAATCTAAATTTATTAAATGATGCCCTAGGTGCTATCCATGAAAGAATATCAGGTAAAGATTCGCTTTTTAGCCAATTAGGTTTAGTTAATGAAGATGGGACAAATTTAGTAATCACTTCCCATCAAATACGTGTATGGCTCTCTACAGAAGCTGAACGTGGAGAAATGAACTCATTAGATCTCGCAATGTATGCTGGTCGAAGCCGTGTTGAAGATAACCTAGCATATGATTTGAGAACACTTGAGGAAAAAACAGAAGAATCAAGAAAATTACTAACTAAGTTAGGATTAGAAAGTTTAGATGGTTCGAAATCTTTAACAGCGGTGAAATTAAACGTACCTGTAACGTTTAAGATGTTAGGTCATAAAGATCGTGTAGGTACTGTTCAGGTGTCTGGTTATGGATATTGTGAACATGATTGGACAATGACTCCTTGTACAAAGGCAGGCGAATGTATTAGTTGTAAAGAACATGCATGTGTGAAAGGCCTTCCAAAAAATCTTGAAAAACTCAAGGAACTAGAAGTTGTTTATCAAGATGAACTGAATAGAGCAGCCGCTGCAACTAATGACGGATTTGCTGGGGCAAATTCATGGTTAATCTATCATGGAAAAAAATTAGCAATCATTAAGACCTTAATAAAATATTTAGAAAATGATCAATTACCTGATGGTTTAATATTACGTATTCCTGAAGAGTTAGATATCAGTTTGACCAAAATAGCTTTAGGTGAGCAAAAACTAGTGAATGCAGTTAATGAAAAAAATCCAATTTCTGCACAAATAATTAAGGACTCAAGTACTTCGTTTTTGGCTTTATTAACAGGTGAATTATGAAACCCAAGCTGATTGATGTAAATGAAATGAAAATTATTGAGTCCATTTTAAATAAATGGTCTGGAAAGTTAACTTGGGATAATTTTGCAATATCGGTCGCTAGTGCATTGAATAGACCTTCAATTTCAAAATTTACTTTAATGAGCTATGAACCTGTAAAGCAGGCTTTTAATTTTCGAAAGAAAACATTAAGAGAAGCAAAATCGAAGACTATTACATCGGCGAATGATGTAACTATTGATATGCTGATTAAAGAAAACGAAGATCTAAGAAACCAAATAAAACACTTAGAGGAATTGCTGAAAGAACGAGAAAACGTGTGGGTTGAGCAATATAGAAGATGGCAATATAATTTATCTCAAATGCCTAATGTGAATTTGGCTACCTTAGATAGACCATTAGTAAAAAAATAAATGATGGGTAAAAATCTATTGAATAGCGATTTTTATTTTGGAGTTGAATTTAGATTTCGTATAACAGCCAGTATGTACAGGTGCTTAAAATGATTATTCTGATTTCTATGTTGTACTGAATTATTTTTTGCCTTTACAGGCACGAATCAAATTTAGCTATGGCTAAAACGGGACTTAATGTATTCTCGATACTAAATAAAGCTACTTGAATATAATTCCATGAGTATGAAGACAATTTATGAAATAACTGAAGAAAAATCTATTAGTTTTTCAACTTTAAAAGATGAGCAACCACTACTTTTAGATCAGGCTTTTGATGTCGTAATGCTACCTAGTGTATATCACTCAAAAGCTTTTCATGTTGGGGCAGCAGATTTATTTTCATATTTGAAAGACAATATCGGAGAAGATGTTGTCCAAATCTTAGTATCCGATGAAGATTATCAAGAAGTAGGTCTACATTCCAAAGCTTTACGTATTGGTGTAGTTATCATAACTGCAGTTATTGCCCCTATTTTTACAAGTGTCTTAAGTGATTATATTTCTAATGAACTAAATGGCAGTCCTGGCGATGAACTGGAAATGACGGTCATTATAGAGAGACCTCAACAGGTAAATATCAAACTTGATTATAAAGGTGATGTTAACGAGGTTCATAAGGTACTTGATAAAATCAAAGAGTTAGCTGATGGAAAAGAAAATATTGAACCTCCTAAACTTGGTAAATAATTCATTATTAGATAGGAATTTTCTTGATATTGCTTGCTTACAGGAGCAAGCAGATCTAATTAATGAGTGGCTTGAAAGTAGTAAAAAATTAGGAAATGGTAATGTTTCTAACTACTTATGGGCACTTAAATCTATAATATTAATCAAAAAAAAATATATTGAGAGCTTTTTATTAATCAAGAATAAAGAATACATTAAAGCGTGGAGTTTACTTGCTGCTTTGGAGTTAGATATACAGTTTCTTGAACAAAATAAGGAAGAATTAATCGAAGAAACTCAGAAAAGATCTTTAATCTTTTATAAAAATGCAGTTAAAAATTGGCAAATTTTATTTCCATACAAACTATTTTTTAGTATTGGATTTCTCGTTAGTAAAAATTCATGTTCAATCTGTGGTAAGCAAATTACCCCTAGAAATAAATGCGAGCATAAAAAAGGGAAGCTTTATAATGGTGAGCTATGCATGCATATTGGAGAAATGTCAGAATTACGTGAAGTTTCTTTAGTTACTAATCCAATGGATAAAAACTGTTTTATTCAAGATATAGACTATGATTATAGAGTAGTTGAGTATGTGTCAAATCAACTTATTCATGCATATGATGGATGGGGAGTCCATAAAACAAAGCACAAATGGCAAAGATCTAAATTAGATCATATAAATAAAGATGCTGTATGTCCTTGTGGTGAAATGATATTATTTAAAGATTGTTGTTTTGATAAAGCCGAAATAGAATTACCTCATTTCGAGATTTTTTTTGTAAATAATAGAAAAGATTCACTATCAAAAGCCACTCTATTTTTAGGTGAAAAAAGCAAAGATTTTACTTAAAGTAAGTATTATTGAAAACTCTATGTAACTAATTTTTAAATCATAATTAAACAAATATTCAACCTACTGAATTAAGCCCTTCTATGACTTTAAAGAAAGAGTATCTCGAAGCTTTGGGAATACCACAGAGTTCCTAACCTCAAAATGAGGTTAGGATACTGTCTAAAGCAGTACTATATGCATTGAGATCAGTTAATTCTTCTATGCATTTATTTTTTTCACTATTGATCCTAATAGCTGAATTTGGAAATTTCTTTTCTAATAAAGAGAAGCTATTTAGTTGTTTTTCTAACATTGAGATTTTCTTTTGAGTTTCATCTTTAGTGCATCTCATTTCTATAAAATCTAAAGATACACCTGTAATTTCACGTAATTGATCAAGTTTGTTGGTTTCTGAAAACGTCGAAAGCCGAGAGTTGACTAAATTAGTTTCTTTAATTAAAAAACCATCTTCAACTAACTTTCTTAGTAATCGATACATACGTTGTCTATTGAAGCGATTACGTTCTTTTTTACTAAGTTTTAAGTTTTTCCAAAACTCATTTGCTGTCCACTGTTCAATCTTTTTGGTTTTAAACAGTGGTGGAAAAAGTTCAAACATCGGCATATTGCTTATAGACATGACAATCACAGCATAAAAAATAAAAGAGGATTATAGTCCGTGGATATATAGTCCTCAAATAGTGATAGTTCTGTTTTTTGATCACTTGAATTGAAATGTCAGAACTTAGTATCTTTTTTGGACAATTAGTTCGGAAACATAGAAAAGAGAAAAACATATCTCAGGAAAAATTAGCTCTACTTTGTAATATCGATCGTAGTTATATGGGGCGTATTGAACGTGGAGAAGTAAATCTTACTTTAGAGAAAGCATATGAGATCGCAAAAATTTTAGAAGTTGATTTAAGCCTTCTCTTACCTTAATTTTTGATTTTATTTGTTATAATGCAAAAAAATAAAGGGGGTGGTATGGGGCAGTCTATTTTAGATCAGTTGAAGAGTTATGGAATTCCAATTCAATCACCTAATGAGCAAACT
Organism: Acinetobacter sp. YH12218; assembly: GCF_013417925.1. Taxonomy (NCBI): domain Bacteria; kingdom Pseudomonadati; phylum Pseudomonadota; class Gammaproteobacteria; order Moraxellales; family Moraxellaceae; genus Acinetobacter; species Acinetobacter sp. YH12218. The sequence continues at coordinate 19,328 of NZ_VPDB01000033.1, read as the reverse complement.
ATTCATTCAGAATATTTGCCGACTGGACAATTATTAGAAATTTCTAATGGATACAGTTTTGAAAAATCCCTTTATTGTGATCAAGAATGGAAGCTATACCATACACAAGTTCTAGCTTATTTGAAAAGTTTACCGAAAGAAGAAGCGCTTGATTTAGCAAAAAGAATCGATTCACAGGATTGGCATTGGAAATGGTTAGATAAGACCTATCATTTGAAAACTGACGATTGTAATGAATGGTTTTATCTTACTATTGATTCGAAAGTACAGGCAGCATGCTTAATTTATTTTCCTAAAGATAGTTGTCTGAATCCCTTGGAGCAAATTTTCTATGTTGAATATTTAGCAGTTGCTCCATGGAATCGTTATACCCCTATTGAATCGCACCGATATAAGGGATTGGGAAGCTCACTATTATTAAAAGCAATTAATTATCTTGCAAAAAAATATAAAAATTCGGGACGTTTTTCATTGCATTCACTTATACAAGCCGAAGGATATTATATTAATAAACTGAAGATGCAACATGTTCAAAGTAATGATAAGCCTTCATTAAAGTATTTTGAATTACCAGATCATGAAGTTTCAAATATTATTGGAGCAGTAGCATGAGTTTGGAAATAGAATCAATTGGATGTCATTCCGCTAATAGTATTGAAATCTTTAATGAGTTTGAAAATTTTCATGCATATTATTCTCAAATGCCTGATAATATTAAGAAAAAAATTGGTATAAATAATGAAAACTATCACAAGTTTTTTAATATCTACCGTAATAGCCCTACCAAAAGTTTATTTAAGAAAACGGATTCAGCAGATCAATATCTAATTGATTTTTGGGTGTCAACTGTAAGTGGTAAAGCTAGATTTTTAGATGGTTTTTTGGATAAGCCCTACGTTGGCATAAATAGGGATTTTCTACGGGCACTATTTGATAAATTCATCAAAGAAACTAATTTGATAGTTATACAAAATTATCTTCTAGAGCAAGGTATATACCTAATTTTTGAAACTGCTAAGGAAGGGACAAAAGTAGATGGTGTCTCTTTAAAAGTTAATGAAAAGCCAGTTGTTGCTATGTCTCTAAGGCTAAAAAATTTAGATAGTTTTTGGTTTACTTTACTCCATGAATTATCCCATATCGTATTACACTTTGACGAATTGAATGAGCCTATTGTGGACTATTTTGAAGAAAGTTTCGATTTAGATATAAATAAATTAGAGAAGCAAGCAAATAAACTTGCGAGGGAAATAATGATCCCTAATTCAATTTGGAGAACTATTAAAACTACAAGAAACTTAGAAGACTTGGCTAGCTATTCTAAGCTATTTAAAGTTCATCCAAGTATTATTGCGGGGAGACTATCGTTTGAAAATAATGATTGGGCTAGTTATTCAAAATTAAGAGCGGAATATAAAATTAACTATGAACTCTAAATATATTCCATTTTTAAAATTTAAAATGAATGAAGTTTATGCTTTAAACTACTTAGATGATGAGCTTAAGGTAAATTTAAGTGTATTCTTTGACTTACCTAATGAACTTCCTTCAAAGTCTCACAATGATGGTATTGACTCTTTTTCTCCAGAAGAATTACTTGAATTTAAAACTGACACTTTGAAAAAGAAAATTGAAGCTCAAAAAAAATATTTGAATACTAAACTTAATTTTTTAGATGAAATATTTATTGATAATTATGATATTGATCCTTTAGTGAAAATTGACGGAAAAACATATAATTATCAATCGATAATAGATGAATTTGCACCTCTTGGTATGATACCTGTATGTGGTGTTGATGATCGAGTACAGGAGCATTTAGATTGCGTGTTAGCTAGCGCAAAAGCAGGAATGTTTCTAAAGGATAAAGTTGCTATTCGATTAACTGAATCTGCCTTTGAGGATTATGAATTCATTGAATATGATTTTGAGGATTGTGTAGCAAAATTAGAATCTACCTTTGAAAAAATTATTCTTATTTTTGACTTAAGGGTTGTAGAAGATATCGAGAGATCTAGTAAGCAGGTTATAGATTTTCTAGATAATCTAGATTTGGGTAAATTCGAAAGAATAATAGTATCGGGATCAACTATTCCTAAAGTCATAACTCAACTCATAGAAACAAAAAAGAATAAAGTTGTCGAAAGAAAAGAAGTTTCAGTATTCAAAAAATTAAAAGAACAAAACATACAATTTGATTTTGGTGATTACACGTGTGTTAGTCCTGAAACTAGCTTTTTAGACATATACATTGAGACTATTCAGTCATATATGACAGGTAAAATTTTTTACCCTTATGATCATTACTTTTATGTTACAAGAAGTGGAAAAACTAGAGGCTTAAGAGTTCCTTTTAAGCCATTACTTGATGAAATTGTTCATAAACACTTTTACAGAAAAAAGGATTATTCATTTGGTGATAAATATATTCATGAAAAACAGCCAACAGGCCTATCAGTAACTTCTTCTACTATTTTAAAGCCTAACATTAATTTACATGTGACATATATGCTAAGAGACTTTTCTATTTAATAAGCTAAGGCAAATTGATTGGTCTAATTCATACGAAGTGTAGGAGATATTTAGGAGATCAATTAGATCATTTCTTGTTGAACTTGATTTATAGCTTATATATTTATTTTCTAAAAGTTGCTGCATTTCAGCTTTCCAAAGAATCTTTGAAGCTATGTCCTTGCGATAGAATGGGTTGTGAGAAGATTTTCTCACATACTTGAATTTTATTGTTTCATTTTCATTTATTGCCAAAATAATTCCCCAAAAGTCAGGCAGAAGCTCTAACGCTTTTTTTAGATGTTTTTGAGTCGTAACCAGTGTATTTTTCTTAAATGAAGACTGATAGTGGGTAAATTGTCTGACTATACGTTGTATTTGATCATTATCACCTTTGATTTCATAACAATGAGAATAACTATAAATCGCTATAAGATCTGGACGTGCTAAACCATCTGAAATAGTGATTTCATTTAAGATTTTTTGAGGAGAAATTTTTTTTTGGTTCAGCCAATTGGTCAGGGCTAACCTGATTTCAGCATCATTCATAACGAGCATGATTTTTAGCTATGTAAATAGTGAAATAATTATAACCGATTTTAGTCTTCTCTCTAATTTTTTAAACTAATTGTAAAAGTTGTATTTATCGTTATATTTCAGAAGAAATCCTATAAAATCAAATTTTTTAAAAAAGTATTTGATTTATTTTTTAATAAGATTATGATTTTTAAGTTCTTATTTTTATTTTTTATTGTTTTTTATATAGTTAACCGTTTTGAGACACACTAGAGATATATTTTTGTAAAGTTTATAAAATTATTCTTTATATATAGTAAGTTAAAAGAAAGTTTACAGATATTAGAAATAATTCTGTAAACTTTTTTATTATTTTACAGTTCAAAAGTTTTATTTGATTATCAGTAACTACATGACAATATTTGTGACTTTTACCAGTGCCCCATTAGTTCCAAGTAGTGCAGCCTGATAATAAAATACAAATTACTGTTAAAAAATAGACCTCTTTCATAAATCATTTTTACTCAATTCCGAGTTATAGATTCCTGCGATTAAACGGAATCTCAAACCCAGCCTTTTACCTCTATTTCGGTAACGTTCAGCAAGAATTTTAAAGGTCTTCAGGCGACCAAATACATGCTCGATCCCGATTCTTCTTTTGTTGATTGCCTGATTATAGATTTTGAGTTCAGGTTCCAGTTTACAGCGTCTTTTGGCTTTTAACGGCAATAGGCTATTAGGGTACACAGCATAAATTCCCTGATAGCCTTTATCTGCAAGGATAAAAGCACCTGAAGGAATCTGCTTTAAATTGCGTTTGAATAGCTCGAAATCGTGCACCATACCGCGATCAGTGCATAAACTCAGAATTTGCTGAGTTTTATAATGAATGATGGCCTGTACTTTAAAGGTATGCGTCTTTTTCTTGCCACTATAGCTTTTCTTCTGTTTTTTTAGGCCTTTGAATTGGAATTTCTGTGGCATCCACGATCACCACATTCCAGTCGATCCCTTCGCCTTCAGGCAAATTCTTCGGTAAATTAAACAGATTGGATTGAATCAGGCAATCTTCAACATGACGTACAATTCTTGAGGCTGTTGACTCTGAAACCCCGTAACTCGTAGCAACGTGAAATAAAGTTCGGTATTCCCGCCAATAGCTCAGACAGAGTAGAACCTGATCCTCCACACTTAACTTGGGTGGTCTGCCTTTAGCTGGAACATGCTTCTGCAATTGCTCAACCATTAAATAAAAGGTTGACCATGAGATGCCGGTATATCGCTTAAACTGTGTTTCAGAAAGCTTCTTCTTTGAATCAATGTATTTCATCCGCAGATTATGCATGAATGCTAAGAAAGTTAGAGTACAAATATCAATCAAAAAGGTGCTCGTTTTTTGATTTATGCAAGATGTCTAATATAAATTATATTTATTCATTACATTCTCTTAGTACTTAATTTTTTATCAATATATCAATTAAATTTTACAAATTTTGATAAATATAATTTAAACGTATAGTTTAGAAATTAATAACACTAACATTATTTAATATTCGAGAGAAATACCAATGAAAACAATTGTTAAACTAGCTTTAATGACTTCAATGTTTATAAGTGCTAGTTACTCCCACGCAAACAATAATTCTAAGGTATTTAGTCCAATGGTTGACTTAAAAAACGCTAAAAGTTTTTGTGCTGGCAGATATACGATCCAATTGCCTAAAAATGTCGAGCAGATCGCTGGTGGTGATATATTCAACTCATTCCAAATCAAGAGTAAAACTGGATCATCCGTTGCTGAATTAAATGCTGAATATGCATCATTAAAAGATTACTTTACTAGTAAAGTATCTAAAATTACTTTGGACACAGAATTAAAAATATTTGGGTCTAAGTCAGCACGTATTTTCTCAGGGAAAGCTGGAACTATTGAAGGTGTTCCTTTACAGCTTCATTTTTGGGTCTTAGATCGGAATACATTGTTCAAGTTTGAGATCCCATACATGCCAGAGAAGAAAGGTCTAGTTTTTGATGAAATGAACAAGATCATTGCGAATATCAGTGCTCGCAACAACGATACAGTTCCTTCTGAGAAAGGTGTTTGTATCTTAAATGGATTTATTAAAGATTCTGATTCACAGTTCCGAAGAAGTACACATACGATTGCATTCAAAATGAGCGATATGCCATCTGTGAGAACAAGTATGCAAGTCGATGCTGTTGCTCATCAATTGCCAGATTTAATTACTCGCACAGAAAGCAATCTAAAACGTGATGGAATTCTTCATTTAACGTACACATCATTCAAAACAATCAGAAAAGGTACAAAAAACCAAACTAGTGGTGATCAACTCACTGGATCGGAATGGGTAAGCAAAGCTCCAATGAAAGGCAGAAATGGGATTATTGCAACTTGGGAACATGCAGGAACAGCTCAGAAGATTAATGATCCAGCGGTAAAGTATGAGTTTGATTCTGGATACGATGGAAGTAATGTTCGGACTTCAGACCTTTCAGAAAAAGAAGCCCTAAAAATATATGAATCAATTCTTGAAACAATAAAAAAATTCTAGGAATAATTATGACGATTGAAAAAACTCCTATTGATAGTACTGGGGGATTGCTTCAAGTCTGTTGTGACTCCAAGCACTAATAAAACTATTTGCAATGCCGTTATTGGGCCTAAATTGGTTGTGCCTATTATTTTTATACCGGGCATCATGGGCTCAAATGTTGAACCAATGGAATCTAAGAAAGTATGGTTCCCTGCAACGGAAAATTATTGTCGGGCATGGTTATCGCATAAAGTCAAAACGCCACCATCACACTATAAACAACAGTTTACACAGGCTGCTTGGCAGGCCCTCTGTATGGATATAAAGGCTTGCACCCATTGAACTTGATTGGTTTGCACGATGGAAAGGCAAAGATTGATTTAAATAACAAATCTAAAAATCCGATAGTTTTTATAAAAAAGTTCGGTTTTACCTATGGTTTGATATTTCGTATTCTAGCTTCAACAGATAAGCAATCCCTGAAATGAGTTAGAGGAATATCAAATGAGTTTAATTAATACTGAAGTAAAACCATTTAACGCTACCGCTTACCAAGACGGTCAATTTATTGAAGTTTCAGAAAAAGACTTCTACGGTAAATGGTCTGTGGTGTTTTTCTATCCTGCTGACTTTACTTTTGTATGTCCAACAGAATTAGGCGATCTTGCAGATCACTATGCTGAATTCAAAAAAATGGGCGTAGAAATTTATTCAGTATCTACTGATACACACTTCACGCATAAAGCTTGGCACGATTCTTCTGAAGAAATTAAGAAAATCGAATACCCAATGGTTGGCGATCCAACTTGGACACTTGCGAAAAACTTTGATGTTTTAATTGAAGCGGATGGTCTTGCTGACCGTGGTACTTTCGTAATTGACCCTGAAGGTAAAATCCAAATCGTTGAAATCAATGCAGGTGGTATTGGTCGTGATGCTTCTGAATTGATGCGTAAAGTAAAAGCTGCTCAATATGTACATGCACACCCAGGTGAAGTATGTCCTGCAAAATGGAAAGAAGGTGAAGCGACGCTTGCACCATCGATCGACCTAGTGGGTAAAATCTAATTTAGTGATCCAACCGTAGATTTAAAAAAGCCAGAACTCAGTTCTGGCTTTTTTTTGTGGTCTAGAACATTAAACTAAATAGCCATCATGCTCCGGAGCATAGTCACGAATTCCAGCGACTAAATAGTCAATTAATCTTTCCATGACTAGGCGCTGACCTTTTCGCGAAGCATATACCAATTGTACCGTACCGACATTTGAGCACCATTCGGGGAAGAGGTGAATTAAACGACCTGCCTCAATATCTGCTTGTACCGTTAAATACGGTAAGTCTGCGATGCCTAAACCATCGAGTACCGCATAATAAGCACCGGCTAAGTCATTGCTTTTAATCCGAGGTTGTAAGGCAATTTCAATCTGCTCTTGCTGTCCCGTATGATGCAAATGCCATTGATAGCGGTTTTTCTGTGTACCCAAAACGATACTCGGAAATTCTGTCAATTCGAAAATATGCTTTAACTCGCGTCCTTGTAAAAGTTCAGGACTAATCACTAAGCAATGCACGGTTTTAATCACGTCACGTACAATAATGCTCGAGTCTTCATTTTTACTAAAATTGGTACGAATCGCTAAATCAATGTCGTCATGCAAGACATCTACACGGCGGCTAGACAGCTCAAGTTCGACCTGAACTTTGGGATGATCTTTTAAAAATTGATTTAACAAGGGGCGAATTTGATGTTCCATCATGACCGGTGGACAACTAATTTTAACCAAGCCTTCAAGTTCACTTTTTTGCTTCAGGAGCACCTGATGCGCACATTCAACTTGTTCGATTACTTTTATGCATTCTTCATACAATTCTTGGCCTAATGTCGTGACCTTAAAGTGTCGGGTAGAACGCTGAATAAGGGTGACATTATATTTGGCTTCAAGATCTAAAATGCGTCGGCTTAATTTTGATTTTGTAATATTCGATGCTTCACTTGCAGCGCTAAAACCGCCATGTTTCACCACCAAGTAAAAGTAGTAATAATCATCAAATGAATGCATGGATCACCTTATGCAGTGAAAATTATTTCAATTCAAATCATCATACGTCAATTTATACATCAGGTATAAAAAAAGCGGCTCGAAGCCGCTTTTTACTACTGAAGGATTATTTCTTTTCAGTATTTTGCGTATAGCTGTTGATTAGGTTGCGGTAGTCCGGTATATGGTTGCCGAAAAGCGCACCTAAACCTTCAATATCATTACGCCAGTCGCGGTGTAATTCACACGCGGTACCAAACCACGTCATAAGCTGCGCACCCGCTTGCGTCATACGTTGCCAAGCTGAGTCACGGGTTAAATGGTTGAATGTACCTGAAGCATCGGTCACCACAAAGACGTCAAAGTCTTCTTCTAAAGCAGACAAGGTTGGAAATGCAACACAAACCTCAGTCACTACACCGGCAATAATTAATTGCTTTTTGCCTGTTGCTTTGACGGCTTTCACAAAGTCTTCATTGTCCCAAGCATTAATTTGACCTGGGCGTGCAATATAAGGTGCGTCAGGGAACATCTCTTTGAGTTCTGGAACCAATGGACCGTTTGGACCTTGTTCAAAACTGGTGGTGAGAATCGTTGGAAGATTAAAATATTTTGCGGCTGCAGCCAGTGCGAGCACATTATTTTTAAATTTATCTGGATCAATGTCGCGAACCAATGAAAGTAGACCTGTTTGATGGTCAACTAAAAGTACCGCGGCATTATCTTTGTCTAAACGAACGTAAGGTTTGCCCCATTTTATTGTCCTCTTTCCTGTTTGCAACTACGCAGGATCAGATGAAATCTGCGTGTTAACTAGATTTAGAATAGTTGTAAAAATGAGACAATGAAATGGGTTTAAATGAGAAGCTCAATCATAAAATTGGGATAATTCATCGTTGTATATGTCTTAAACCTTAGAATTTCGAAATTAATGCTTGGTTTTGAGTGAGGTGCAGATTTTATGTCTGAGTATTGTTCTAATTTTGAGATATAGAATGCTATCTGGAAGATGGTCAGTAAGTATTTCAAAGCTTAAAATAAGCGCTATGTTCATCCTATCGTATGAATATAGGAGCTAAGAAATGAAAAAAGTAATTGGTGTTTATCGTAATCAGCAAATGCACTGGGTGGGCGATGGTTTTCCAGTCAAAAGCTTATTTTCCTATGATCGTCTAGGTCAGGCGATTAGCCCATTTTTGCTTTTGGATTATGCGGCACCTTATCAGTTCGATCCCACCACTGCACGGCATGGTGTAGGTTCACATCCACATCGTGGTTTTGAAACGGTGACTATCGCCTACAGCGGTGAAGTGACTCATAAGGACTCAAGTGGTGGTGGCGGCACAATTCAAACAGGCGATGTGCAATGGATGACCGCAGGGTCGGGTCTGGTGCATGAAGAATTTCATTCGCCTGAATTTGCTCAAGCAGGTGGTCTTTTTGAAATGGTTCAATTGTGGGTGAATTTACCGGCAAAAGACAAAATGACCCAGCCTCGTTATCAAGCGATCACACGCCAAGATATTCCTCGCATAGACATGGATGAAGGTGCAGGGCATATTCGGGTGATTGCTGGTGAAATGGGTGGTCACCTTGGGCCTGCACAAACCTTTAGTCCAGTGAATGTCTGGGATGGTGAATTGAAAGCTCAATATGAAACCACCTTACATGTACCTGAAGGGCATAACACCATTTTGGTGGTCTTGAAGGGTGAGGTTGTGGTGAATGAAAGCCATAAAGTTCAAGACAGTTCGATGGTCATGTTTGCCAAAGATGATATCGCCATTCAGCTACAAGCGTTGCAGGACACACAATTTCTGTTACTTAGCGGTGAGCCACTAAATGAGCCGATTCAAGGTTATGGCCCATTTGTGATGAATAGCAAAGCTGAAATCATTCAAGCCTTTGATGATTTCAATAACGGAAAATTTGGTGAAATTGCGCTGGCGCATGAAGCTTAAGCGAAAATCATGTCGTTGAAATAGCCGAAAAAAAAGCCTCTGAATAGTCAGAGGCTTTTTTATTGAGCGCTGTAGTATTTATAGTTGTCATGATTTAAATATCATTTTACTTTTTATAAATTGTGATGAATTTATCACTTTCTTATGTGGCGCATCTTAGCGAGACTTGGCTTTAAAGTAAACCGAAAGTTATAAAAATGGTTAATTTAATTGTTTGGTTTTATAGAGTAATTAAAATTTTAAAGAAAAATATGTTTAAAAAACAAAGCTTAAATTGTGTGCTTTTTGACTGTAAATATTTGTAAATTTAACTTAAAAACGGCTGTACTGAAATCCATACAAAAAGTGCGAATCTGGTATTTTTTAATAGCTATTTTTAACTTCTGATCAGTCATACTTTTAAACTGTGTTTTATAGATGGAAAAGAAAATTGGAAATTGCAGTCATCGGTAGTGGCATGGCTGGGCTGGCTACCGCAAGAATTCTTAAAGACGCAGGGCATAACATTACAATTTTCGAAGCTCTGCCTGGTCGTGGTATGGATAGCCACAGCACTGAGTTTGAAGGCGGCTTGATCGATGCCCCTTTGCGTGTGATGAATCCACACCTCTGGAAAAATACCTTAAGTTTGGCGACCCATTTAGGGATTAAAACTTTCCCAGTCCGTACCTATATGGCATGCAGTTGGCTATTTGAAGATCGTACAGAAACGTGGTTGACCACCAGTCGTAGCCGTATTGGTAATTTCCCAATTATTAATAACCGTAAAGGCTTACAACAATATGGCTGGCGTTTAGTCAAAGGGATGTTGCAACTCAAAGCGGCGATCACTCGATTTTTTAAATCAAAAAATCAGGACATCACGCTTGCCGAGTTCATTAATAAAAATGAAATTGAAGAAGTATTTTGGCATGGTGCGGTCATGCCTGTGTTGTATACCATTTGCACCTGTAACCCGAAAACGATTGGGGAATGGCCTGCGAAACCGTTGTTGATTTTCTTGCGTCAATTGACCAATGGCGATGCCTTGCTGCGTATCCAAGGTGGTACACCTGCGTTGGTTGATAAACTGATTGAAGGTTTAAATATTCAAAGTGGTACGGCAATTACCAAAGTGCACGAGCAAGACGATAAAGTCTTGGTGGAAACTGAGGCCGGAGCACATCATCTATTCGATCGTGTGGTAGTCGCGACACCAACCACCAAAACGGAAGAATTTTTAGATTCAACCCAGTTTGCTGACGATATTGAGCTTTTAAAGAAATTTAAATTTGAGCAAGGTCAGTTGGTGATTCACACTGATCAAACCGTGATGCCACCGAAGCGTAAAGATTGGTCTGTACTAAGTTATATGATGGACCGTAAATTTACCCGTCAGCAATTTACCGTGTGGCTGAACTCAATCGAGCCGAGCTTGGTGGGTAAAACCCCTGTGTTCCAAACCTGGCAGCCAGTGACACCGATTGATCCTAAAAAAGTGATCTCTTCGGTCAGTTTGACACGTGCAGTGGTGGATTCACATACCGTGGCGCTGAATAAAGAGTTACAGCAACGACATTTATCCCCTGAACGTAAAGTCTTCTTCTGTGGTTCATGGTCTTGTGACGGTCTGCCGATTTTAGAGTCTGCGGTAACGTCTGCTATGCATATTGCAGAAATTTTTGGTGCACCATTGCCGTTTGTGGGTTTAAAACCTAAAGTGGAGGTTGCCCCTCAACTCGGTTACTAACATGAAATGGCTTCAAGCAATTCGTCAGCACATCCCTAGCCATAAATATGCGATTAACAGTCGACTACTCGGAGATGATGCGGAGCTTGCTTGGAGCAATTTGGGCTATTGGAATGATGCAAAATCATCCTATCCTGCAGCCTGTCAAAAACTCGCTTTCCATCTTGCCGAATCCATTCAATTAAAATCTACAGATCGTGTTTTAGACCTTGGTTGTGGGCAGGGCGCGAGCTTGGTTTTTTGGATGGAACATTTTCAAATTCAAAACTTATCCGCAGTCGAATTGCAAACCGAATGTGTGGAAAAAATCCAAAAAAATTTAAATTCAAAAATCAAAATACAACAAGATTCATTTTTGAATTTAAAAAATATTTATTCACAAAACTGTATGGATGCCGTACTGTGTATTGATGCTGCGTATCATAGTGATTTGAATTTATTGCTTTTATCAGTTGTTAATGTTTTGAATTCAAAGGGACGCTTTGCTTTTCACTATTTGATGTTGTCCGATGCGTTTTTGAATTTAAATTCAGTGCAACGATTGAAATATCAAAGTCTGTTGAAAGCAGCAGATGTGAATTTGAAAAATTTAAATTCAAAGCAAAATTTACAACACCAAGTGCAACAGGCAGGTTTCGAAAATATCCAGATTGAAGATATCAGCGAATTCGTATTTCAGGGTTTTGCCGATTATATTCAAGAACAAAAAAGTCAGATGAGCCTGAGTCATGTGGATCAATTCAAAATCAAGATGACGGCAAAATTGTGTGAGAAGTTGTATCGAGACGGGCTGATTCGTTATGTGCAGATTAGCGCGAGGAAGCCATAAAAAAGAGGCTTTAAAAACATCAAAGCCTCACTAAAAAGCGAGGCTAAGAAATGGTGCCGGCACACGGATTCGAACTGTGGACCTACTGATTACAAGTCAGTTGCTCTACCAACTGAGCTATGCCGGCGTTGTGGAATGCATTCTACAGATTTTTTGAAGTGGTGCAAGTTAAAAAAACAGCAAATCGAATGTAATTTATACGTTTGATTTATTCAGCATTCGACCGATGTTTGGCTCTAAAAACCAGAGAAATAAAAATAGGTAATGTTTCGCCCACAAGATGTGGGCGAAAAAATAGGATGGGTGAGCGTTGAGTGCTATTTCATTCTTAAAATTTGGTCTAGATCCTGTGCGCATTCTTCAAGTGTATATGCCATCTCCAGTTGCATTTGGGGGCGGAGTTCATTGGCGAGCTTTCGCCATTCGTCAATCAGACGCTGTGCTTTTTGAATTTTATGTTTATTGATGTCTTTGGCAAGGGTTGGGGTATAGCCACCACGTTTGGCGTTCTTGATCTGCTTAACATAATTCTGGCTGTTATTCATGTTCTCTCCCGAATAGCAGTGATATATGAAATGTGTTTTTTAAGTTTTTCGTTGATCAAGTTAAAAGTACCGCAATCGCGTTTCAGTTCTATGATGTTTAAATTAATGAATAATTTTTTGAATAGTACCTATATTGAGAGGATGATTTATTTTTAGCATAGGCTTAAGTAATTGTCTTTAGAATATAAAATTTGTATTTGTAAATATACGTGTACTTATTGCTGCCAATAAAAAATCCATAAGTCGTGCATTAGGAAAAAAACGTGTGATTGAAATCCGTCAATCAGGACTTAAATACTGTGAAGTTATTGAGCTAAACAAATAGAAGATCAATTAGGGGGATATTTAATATTGAGAACAATAAAATTAAAAAAGGCCTAAATTTTATCAATTTAGACCTTCATTCTGCTTGGCATTGCAGTTTATTCTGGCGGTGAAAGAGGAAGTCGCAATAACGATATAACTTGCTGAAAAATATAAATATAAATTATGATAAATTCAAATATACCGACAAATATACCGACAAGTGTTCAAAGTTGGAATATCAGTACACGTATCGTCAATTTGATTCCTTATTTCTCGATTCGTGTGTTTTTGAATATAAAACTGCTTTTTTAGCTTAAAAAAATATAAGTGGTTTTACTGTTTTCTTCCTACCTGTTTTTTACTGGTCGAGTAAGTCGAATAGTAGAGGGGGTGTCCAGACATTCCAGCTTGATAGATCGACTACTGCTATTAGTAATTCAGGTGCCAGTCGGCACAAACGAAAATAGCGCGATTTAAAATACGCACTCAGCACTTTTCTTTATTGATTTAACCATATAAAAACTATGGTAAGGTTACTCAAGTTTTAAAACACTATCTTTGCAGAAAAGCCCCTAAGTTTAATAATGAACTTGGGGGCTTTTTCAATTCCGTGATGCAGAATATTTCTAATTGTTTGATAGCTAATTTCACACCCTATAATAGTGATATTCTGCCAATCCCTTATTAAAAAAAATATCTTTTACCGACTTGCTCCATGGGGTTGTTTTGCGGAACACGCAAAAACAACCCTAAGAATGAGATTTTTAAGTTACAAGTTATTGTTTATTTTAATAAAATAATGATTTTGGATGTAACAGTATCGTAGTTTCATATAAAATACATTTTTATCTGATTGTTTTTGCCAATTTACAATTATTGTCTATCGAATGGCTATGGTCTAAAATTAAACATAAAGGTCAGTATCTGAGCGTAAAGCCTGGGGCAATTGAAGCTCTTAGGTAGTAAGGAATTACTGGCTTTTTTATTTGATTTTTTTAACTTGGAATAATTTTCCAGGCCACAAGTTTTCATTATAAATGTGAAGGCTTCCTAATAAAGCTCCAATGTTTAGAACTTTTTTGATGCCATATTAAAAATAAATGATAAAATGTTGAGTATTTTCAATTCTCTATCTTTGCTAAAAAGCCCCTATGCCTATTGATAAGCATCGGGGCTTTTTAATTCCTTGATTATTTTCCTGTGTGGTATATCTATTTATGCATAAATTTCTATACGTGGTGGCTTAATGGCTTAATAGTTCTATAACACTTACCCAGCAAGGGTTACTACTTAACCAACATACTGAAAAGCCAGTGGCATAATGGCTTAATCAGTATAATTTATTCACTCATTAAGCCACTATGCAAGTCTGTAAATAAAGCTTTGCTTAATTGAATCCCTTTAATAGAAAGGCTTTTACAGTGATTAAGCCATTAAGCCGCTTTTTTTTGTTAAAAGTGGGTTGATTGAAATATAACGAACCTTTGATAATTCCTCTATTTTTAAGTGGTTACTATCAATAAGCTCGTGTAAAACTGGTTCTAATCTTTGCTTACTACCTCTCATTGGGCGAGGGCAGTTATTCATAAAACTAGAATAGGCAAGTTTGTCTATTTTCTTGTTAGCACAGTATTTAGTGAACCACTTAATCAGACGTTCTGCATCACTTTCAGTTTTAACCTCAATATCTGCATACATAGCCCATTCATTCAGTGAATGCTTAACGACCTCACAAGCTCCAGTTAAGGTCTTGGCATCAATCCACTGTAAGCCTTCAAAATAAGCGAATACAGTAGCTAAACGCCTTGCTAATTGACTGGCACGACTGGCAAAAGCCTGTAGATATTCATAGCGTTTACCTTTGCCTTGTAGTTCCTCAAACATGTTGTAGAACGATGCATCTATTTCCCTTGCCTCATCATTCATAGGAATGACATAGCGCCCATTGTGAAGTTCTTGCCCTCCTTGTGATCTAGGGCAGTCATCTAGTAAATATTCACAACGTGTCCAGTAAGCGATAAGCCTATGGTCATGATTGGCATTCTTAGATCGGTAAATAGCGTCCTGTAGACGTGTCCCTGCCAAGTTTTCTGGAGTGGTTAAAATGAAGCGTGGTAAAAAGCCTTGTCCTCTTAACACAGGGTCTTTCAATGCATCTGATAAAACTTCATGTTGTCCCTGTAGGTTAAAGGTCAGTCGAACATCATAAGCACGACCACTACCGTTTAAATTGGATTTAGAGCGTGTGCGCTCCACAAAACCATCATCGAATAATTTGGCATAGCCTCCAATGGCCTGGGTACGTGTATCACCTTTCATGGTATAGCCGCCAAAGAATTGACCTGCCTCATCACTGGCAATGGATGCATTATTTAGTATGCCATCCACGTATAGCCCTGCAATGGATTCTAATGTGATGTCACTGTATAAGGTGCTTGGGTCATGTGGTGGGGGATTCTCAGTACCATATGCCTCCTTATCCTTTTTATTTAATCCAGCTTGACCACTTTTCCAGTGTTCAAGGTCACGGCGGTATAGTTCATATTGTTTTCGCTCATGCTGAATAATGGCCTTATCTGCCATATTACGACTGGTACTTTTTCGGCTTCCGCTTTGGCCCTCAGTAAGCAGATATAAACTACATGGCTCACCTTGAGAACTAAATGGGTGCGGTGCATTTACATGAGCTTGAGCAATATGTGACATAGCGCCAATAACGCATTGAGCTGTCATAGCAATAGGGGCTTGTACATGCTCAGCAATCGCTATTACTGCATCTCTGGCTAGTGGTGGTAATGCATGGATTGGATAAGTACTAGTTACGGACGTTTCAGACTGTGCCAATGGCAATAATTCGCCCCATTCAGTAGGCTTGTTTAATTGCTCTATCGCCTCATCAATAAATGCTGTAATTTCCTCTTTGCTCTCATGCTGTGACAATTCAATAAAAAACTCGTTTCCTTTGATCTGTTGATATTGATTCAGCAATCGAACCGCCGTACTTTTCTCAAGGTTTTGAAATGCTTCAAGCTGGATATCTTCGGGGCGTACTGGCATATATAACCTGTCAAAACCTGACGTTTCCAACTGTTGAATAACAAATTGTATTTGCTCAAAATCAAATGGCTTGAGTTCTGCTTGCTTGGCATTGCAAAGGGTAGGCAATAGCACCAATGCCACAGCGTAGCCAGTCTGAGCAACTTTAAAGAACGCCTCCAGGCCATAGGTAATAATGACTGGCTTGGTATGGTCAAAATCCCCATACTTTGCAAAGCCTTTGGACAATCCATCAGGAATGACAGCTACACGCTGCCCATCTTGCATGACAGCACATTGAACAAGCTCCATTTGCCCATCATAGACAGGCAGAATCAAAGGCTGTGCATAGGTAACGCCGTTTATATCCACATTGCCATCATCGACATAGATCGGCTGCTCAGGACTGCCAAAACGCTTTATTAATGGATGTGATGAATAAGTATCATTAAACGATACAAGCTGGGCACATTCGGCTAAAATGGCTTCGGGTGTTATTAGTTCTTTGGGGTAGTCATAATCAAGCATTGTGGCTACCCTCATTATTATTTAAGGAAGAAATACGCTCATTATGTTTTTTTTGCCATTTTTTCCAAAATACGCAAGGAACCTGTTCCATTGCTTTATCAATAAGCAAAGTCCCTAAAATAAAATTAAAACTAAGGTTAGGATACTCAAGTTCAGCATCCTTCTTAAATTGATTGGCCTCCTCTATAGAATAAAAAGGAATATTCCAGTTACCAAGAGGATAGATAACATCACTATCCGCAACTCCAATAGCGATATATGAGCAATAACTTGTGCTGTTTGCCAGGCCATTAATCCATGCTTGGATTCTTTCTTTTGATTGATATTCAGGATTAACAAATGATTCGGTATTAATTTGATTAGGCATGATTACTCTCCCCATACTTTTTTTAGTACTGAGGAAATACGCTTAAATAGTCCCTGTTTTTGTGCAAAGTCTGAGGACTGGATGCGTTGGCGTGTAATTTGATGGATGTTTTTAGGCATTAGAATGCGCTCCGTTTGAATTTAAAGGAGCCTTGCCGATTACTGTCAAATAATGGTGGCGAGGCTGAAAAGGGTTGACAGACAGGCTCAAACGGATACCTGCACACATAAATGTGTCCCTCTCCAGCTCCGCCATAACATGCGAACGCATAGAGATATTACGCACAAAAAAACCGCTTGGAGCGGAATGTACGCCGTTTGAGAATTTGCAGTCTGTCAAAACTGATTCATCATGTGGATGAACGGTCTTAGAATAAACAGAACTGCTTATACTTGCAAGAATTAAGCAAAGTACAACAAAGCAAGTGCCTAGAAATATGCCTTTTATAAAGTCTAAAAATACATCCTTCACTGTTCTATCCTCCCTCTGTATTCATAGCGAGCATATGTGCCAGTGCGTTTACTATTGCGCTCACGATGGGTCACTATGTCATAGCCTGCATCGCGTAACTTTAGGATGACTGCGCTTAAACGAAAGCATCCGTATCTCTCTAATGCTTCGATTGGTGTAATGGTTTTGGATTGTTTTAAATGGTCTAAAACTTGCTGCAATTGGGTGTTATTCATGTTCTTGCCATTACTGGATCTGGTTCACGTTGGCATTAATCAAAAAGCCATCGGTAGAAAGCGCAGGTTCTTTGTGCTGATGCAGCATGTTTAAGCCCCGAAACCTTTTGAAGCCATCCATGCTTCAATATCTTCAATGCGCCATGCGGTGATGCGCTCGGTTAGCTTGATTGGGGCAGGGAACTCGCCAGCACGTACTTTGTCCCAGATGGTTGTTTCACCCATTGGCAGAACGCCTTGACGTTCAGGACGTGCCTTGATGATTCGAGTTGTGCCATCTTTGGTGATGTACTTGCGTTCTTTACGTGCAGCCGTAGTCGCAAGCTGTGACATACGGTAAAAGCCTTTTGGGGGATGATTGAATTTTTCAGTGGACATAAAAAACCTCTAACTATGTGCCGTATTGCTACGTGTTAGATGGGATTATCTTGTTGTTTTTTATATGTTAATAGTGGGTTGGTGGTACTTAATATAGATTAAGTTTCACTTGCTCTATATTTCTTTTGGCCTGCCAGCTTCCCTCGCATATTCTGGTGCTATATCTTCTATCCATTTTTTTAATGATACGGACTGGTCGGGTAGTTGGTTACGATGCTCGGTCTGGTTTAACTCTGCGTGAATTGTGATAGCCATTTCTTTAATTTTAATTTTATTGTCTGTATCTTGATTCCAAAGATAATTGGCTAAGGTTTTAGCTGCTAATTGAGCCATTTCTTTATCCTTACTCTTACCTTTCGGAGATTGTGTAATTTTAATTAAGGGTTTTTGGCTTTGTACATATACTTCTTCTCCAATTAAATACTTTTCAAGAAGTGCTAAGTTTTTGCTTAATATAAATACATCTTCAGGAATAATTTTTAAAAAACAGAAATCTTTTAGATGACCAATTATTTCATCAACTACAATTATCTCTGGCTTTACATTTAAATACTGTCTCTTGGATTTGGATGAAATCTCTTGCATGTCTGTGGTGCTAATAAACTCCTCTACCGATACAAAATTATCAAATAGTTCTTTCATATTATCGATTTCCTTTTGAATTAGGGCATCTGGTTTTTTGTTTTTATAATAGTTAGATGTAGCTTTCCACATATCATCTATAACCTCCCTTAAACTTGAGGAAATGGTTATATAGTCAAATGGAATAACATCTTTGAATGCATAAGTTATCACTTGATTCTGCATGCATACCTGCACTAAATCTTGATGTCTTAATTCTAAAAATAGTCCTGTTTTACAACTTTCGTTATGTAAAAATTCAACAAAATCGGGCAAGATGCTATCTCTTTTATCTACCCATTCAGACCAGTCGGGATCTGTTCTTCGCAATAAATCTTTTTTAAAAAAGAATTCACTTCCATAAGGATTTAAACCAAAACTATAAATATGTGCAGGTATGTTAAATGCCAACAATTGCTTTAAAAGGTAGCTATCAGAAAAAGTACATTGATTATATTTGTTGTTGAAGTATTCAGTTGTTTCTTTTAGCGAATAGAAAGGTGCTGGTTGCTTAATATTACTCATTGCTACTCATGCCTCCCACAGCATACCCAATATGTTGCTAAGTCAATCGGATTGGGTGTCCGACTTTCGTGTGCCGCAGCAAGCGGCGTAAGAGATGAGGGTATGGCCCCTCGCTATCGGCTTGCAGGAGCAGGTAGCAAACCACCATAAGCGGCTTGGATCAAAAGTCCCGGTCGTGAGCGTTATGGAAAAGGC
>NZ_VPDB01000032.1:0-42122 GCF_013417925.1 Acinetobacter sp. YH12218 | reverse complement strand
GTGCTGACATGGCGAGTACAGCGTGGTACAGATGAGCAGAATATAAGAATTCGGGCATTTCTCACCCGAATTTCAGGTAGGCAACAGAAAAGGGGAAAATTAGAAAGTGCCCCTGCCATACTGGCAGGGCTTTCAATACTATTAAACACTCTTCAGTTGTTGTCAGAGTATTCGTCTGATGAGCTGAATGCGATTGCTCAGATCGCATTCAATTTATAAAAAATGTGTAGATACCTATGCCCATTAAGAGAGGGAAATACATTGTATTTAACTTGCGAAAGCCCGTTCCAACAAACGCTCTACATCGACCATTTTGGCATCCAACATCCCCACCACTTGCCCATGTTTCGCACTATAACGGCTTTGAATAAAGCCATTTGCTACATAATCAGGCGCATAGCGTTTCAATAACACCGCTTGTGCAAGTACCGTTAAACGACTGACCAAACTGCGCCCCATAAATTGTAAATCTTCAGGCGATTGATGGAACAACCTGAACAAGTCCTGCAATTCTGTTTGCAAGCTTTCATCTGTACTTGCTGTACTGGCCAAATCTTTAAACAGCACCTCAATAGATTTAGGATCACGCCCAATCGCACGCAGCACATCTAGGCACATGACATTGCCTGAACCTTCCCAAATGGTATTCACAGGTGCTTCTTTAAAGATGCGCGCCATGATGCCGTTATCGACATAGCCATTGCCGCCAAAGACTTCCATCATCTCACCAGTTAGTTCGACTGCACGTTTACAAATCCAAAACTTAGCTGCTGGGGTCATAATGCGTTTCCATGCCACAGACAAGGCATCATCTGATTCATAGCACTGCGCCAAATGAAAACTGAGCTGCGTCGCTGCTTCACTCTCTAAAGCCAAATCTGCCAAAACTGCACGCATTAAGGGTTGTTCAATCAAATGTTTACCAAAAGCCTGACGCTGACGAGTATAGGCAATGCATTGCACCAAAGCTTGACGCAGCATGGCGCTCGAACCGACCGAACAGGTCAGACGGGTATAATTCGCCATTTCAATAATGGTTGGAATGCCACGCCCTGCCTCACCAATCATAATGCCCCATGCATTTTTGAATTCGACTTCCGAGCTTGAATTACTGCGGTTACCGACTTTTTCTTTTAGGCGTTGCACCTGAATATTATTCTTCGTGCCATCTTCCAACCAACGCGGCACAAAGAAACAAGCCAAGCCATCTTGTTCGGTTTTTGCCACCACCAAATGCGCATCACACATCGGTGCAGAGAAAAACCATTTATGCCCCGTGAGTAAATAAGCTTTGCCTCGTCCTGTTTCTGCCACAGGCACAGCTATAGTTTCATTAGCACGTACATCTGAACCGCCCTGCTTTTCGGTCATGCCCATACCGAGCCAAATCGACTTTTTCTGCGCAATCGGTACATCGCGTTCATCATATTCAGTCGATAGTAGTTTCTCGCCAATTTTCGCCCATAGTTCAGGTTCGCGCTGAATGAGTGGAATACTGCCGAGCGTCATTGAATTTGGACATAAATTGCCGCACTCGACCTGACCTGCTAAATAAAAACGTGCTGCCCACTCCACCCATTTTGCCTTGGAATTTGGCTGATTAAATGGATGTGCATGGGTATCAAACTGGCGGTTGAGTCCCATCCATTTATGCCATGAAGGATGAAACTCGATAAAGTCAGTACGGCGGCCTCGCGCATCGAAGGCATGTAAAATTGGGGTATGTTTGTTGGCTAAAGCCCCATGCTGAAAGTATTCACTCGAACCTGCCACTTTGCCCATTTCGCATAAGATCGGCTGATCGTGGCTGCCATAGCGCTTTAAGATTTCATGTAAAACCGTATCGCTTGAAAATAGATTGTAGTTTTCCAGTTCATCAAATTGGTTGCTGATTTGATGCGTCATCCATGTCTGTTCTAATGTATTCATCGTCTATATTTTCCGCTTGTTCTTGTTGGCTTTTCATTTCAGTATAGAGAAAATTTAAAGCATAGACGTTCGGTTTTCCGCGCTTAAAAATATGAAGCATTCAGCCATTCAAATACGGCGTAAGCCACGTCAATCACGTGCCAAACTGACGCAAGAAGCCTTACAGGACAGTTTTGTTCGGCTTTTGCATGAGCGTCCTGCCAGCCAAATTACCATTCGGGAAATTACCGACCTTGCAGGCGTGGGCTTGGGAACGTTCTATGAATATTTTTCTAAAAAGGAAGATTTGATTGCGCTAACCATTCATTTACATGTGAAGCACAATGCCGAACAGATGAAAACTTATGCACAATCGCTGATGAAGTTATCCACAGATTTGGATTTTCAAGAGTATTTACAGCAAATCATCCACTTCCAAATTGAGCAAATTCAAGCGCAGCAGTTTTTATGGTCACAGGTGTTTTTGTTAGAACGGCAGATTTCAGATATTGAAAGTTACCGTAAGAGTTATGCCATGATGGTGCAAATGTGGCGCAGTATGCTTGAGCCATTTATACAGGATGATGAACAGCTCAAACAGATGGCTTTAAATATGCAGCGGGTGTGTTATGGCTTTGTGTCGCAAACTTTATTGATTGAGCCTGATTTTGGGGAGTGGGATGAATTAAAGCGAGATATAATTCATATGTTGCGCGATTAGACTTCGCGGACAAGTCTAATGATGTTTCAAATGCATCGGTGAATAAAATAAAGTCATGTTATTTACAAAAAATCGGCTCTTAAACCAGTTATTTTAGATATTTAGGAAATTCATTTTTACGGTAGAAGAAAATCATTCATCACTTGTTTCATCCGTCAATAAAAGTGCTTTAGAAGTTAAGCTTTTATTGCCAGCTTACTTGTCTCATTTATACGCCTTTGCAATGCTGGCCAGTTGTAAGCTCTTTAAAAATTCAGCCGTATATTTTGGACTATGGCCTAATGCACCACGATGATAGCCATTTGGGATCGCCTGATAGACTACTGGCAATTTTTATTTGCACACTTTCTGGTAATAACTTTGAGTACCAAGGTGATCGACAAATGGTCTGCGGCGCCTTAAACAAACATCAGTGTTACGGTTAGGGTCATATATTCAATCGACTGCCGTTTTAAATAGCTTGGGGATGGCCTTAAGTCTGAATTTTTTAAAAGATTGGCTGAGGTGCTTATTTTAACTAATTTTTTTATTTCTGATAAACAACGTTTACGGGCCTGATTTAGTAAAGACTGCATATCTGGACTAACCTGTTGATCTACATTGATCGATCTGCTTCGGCTGCTCCCAACAACACGCTGGGGAAAAATGCCGCTACGTTGGTATCTGGATTTGGATTGGTTTCTACGTATTCAGCAATACATTCATATTGATAACCACCCGGTGCCAAGGGTATTGCAGCGTTAAGATTCAATTCAAGCGCATCTTTTTGTCCCTGAGCTGCAACCGCAATAGCAGCTGCACCACCTTGACTATGCCCCATCACCATCCAGTCTTTATTAAATTGCCTCGGCTTCCAAGAATGCAGTGCATGTACAGAATCCACCAAATTATAAACTTAACTGACTACATTCATATAAGGGTGCAGTTTTGGCTTACCCAGTCCTTGATAATCTGTTGTAACCACTACATAGCCATGCCTCAAACAACTGTCGATTGCACCATCTATGACTAGTTGCAAACTATACACAGGCCCATTGTATAATCACTTGAAGGAGCACTTGTATCAGCCACACAGTCGTGCCATGTGCTCATGCCAATACGGTCCAGTCTTGTTTAAGTGCTTATCCTTTTGGGAGTAAAATATACCCCGAGGTCAAAATGGGTTCGCCATTAACCCCCTCAACTACGATATGCGATCACGTAAGGTTGCCTAGTATGTTGATATGATGTAGGAATCGATTCACGCTGGAGTGACAACACCTGACCTGATAACAATAAAGATAGGTGTGCCAACTAGCATCATCCCATAAAAATTTATTTACAATTTTCTAAAACAACTTAGACCACTTGCCAATATTTCTTCAGCTATATTTTTAGCTTATTTTAAGTATTAAATAATGTCTTTAATATTGAAAAACTCTCCAATATTAATAGCTCAAAAATGTCTTTCATTAACTAGAATCAGCTAAGAAAACCTATATTAAGGCCAAAATCCATAATAAAAATATGGATTTAATTAGTTCGTCCTGTTCTACCTATCATAGCAACATATTTGAGTTTAATTCATGGATAAAATATTAAAACAAAATATATAAATAAATAATATAAATTCAATAACTTAATCAATCTAATTAACCATTTATTCAAAACTATTTTTCCATTTGTCAAAAGCCACAGAAAGCTTTAGAGTCAATAAGTATATAAAGATTTTTAAGCTTTTAACGGCTACAGTTTTATGACTTTTCTTCGATTGATTGCTGCTTGAAAAATTTTAGAATGAGAGAAAAACTGTTGTCACATTGTCACTTTAAAATGAATTAACAAAACGGTTAATGTCATGTGCTGTTGAGCGTGTTATCAATTGATAAGGTTATAACTCCCAACTTTAATACATGATTATAATAATGGAGATACTCAATGAGCGACGACGTTAAAAAATGTCCTGTCACCCACCTAACAACTGATGCTGGTGCTCCTGTTGTAGATAATCAGAACAGTATGACGGCAGGTGCACGTGGTCCTTTGCTTGCCCAAGACCTATGGCTTAATGAAAAACTCGGTAATTTCGTTCGTGAAGTAATTCCAGAGCGTCGTATGCATGCCAAAGGTTCTGGTGCTTTCGGTACGTTTACCGTGACTAACGATATTACCCAATATACCCGCGCTAAAATTTTCTCAGAAGTTGGTAAAAAAACTGAACTTTTTGCTCGTTTTTCTACCGTAGCAGGTGAGCGTGGTGCTGCAGATGCAGAACGCGATATTCGTGGTTTTGCCCTTAAATTCTATACTGAAGAAGGTAACTGGGATTTAGTTGGTAATAACACCCCTGTCTTCTTCCTACGTGATGCTCGTAAATTCCCTGACTTAAACAAAGCAGTAAAACGCGATCCTAAAACCAATAAGCGTAGTGCAACTAATAACTGGGATTTTTGGACTTTACTACCTGAAGCTCTACACCAAGTTACGATTGTGATGTCTGACCGCGGTATTCCAGATGGTTACCGTCATATGCATGGTTTTGGCAGTCATACTTTCAGTTTTATTAATGCCAATAATGAACGCTTCTGGGTTAAATTCCACATGCGCACTCAACAAGGCATTAAAAACTTAACCGATGCTGAAGCTGAAGCAATTATTGCCAAAGACCGTGAAAGCTCACAAACCGATCTGTTCAATGCAATTGAACGCGGCGATTTTCCAAAATGGAAAATGTACGTTCAAATTATGCCTGAACTTGATGCAGAAAAAGTACCTTATCACCCATTTGATTTAACCAAAGTATGGCCTAAAGGCGACTATCCGTTGATTGAAGTGGGTGAATTCGAACTCAATCGTAACCCTGAAAACTATTTCCAAGATGTTGAACAAGCCGCTTTTGCACCAAGTAACTTGGTGCCGGGCATTAGCTTCTCACCTGACCGTATGCTGCAAGCGCGTTTATTCAACTATGCTGATGCTGCACGTTATCGCGTGGGTGTAAACCATTACCAAATTCCTGTAAATGCACCACGTTGCCCTGTTCATTCCAACCGTCGTGATGGTCAAGGCCGTATGGATGGTAACTATGGTGCAACACCGCATTATGAACCAAACAGCTTCAGCCAATGGCAAGAGCAACCACAATACAAAGAACCACCATTGAAAATTACTGGTGATGCTGACTTGTGGGATTATCGTGAAGATGACAGCGACTATTTCAGTCAACCACGTGCATTATTCAACTTAATGAATGATGAACAAAAACAAGCATTGTTTAATAACACTGCTGGCGCAATGGGCGATGCACTCGACTTCATTAAATACCGTCATATCCGTAACTGTTACGCATGTGATCCAGCTTATGGTGAAGGTGTTGCAAAAGCATTAGGCTTAACTGTAGCGGATGCGCAAGCTGCTCGTGCAACTGATCCAGCTCAAGGTAATCCTGGCTTGCTTTAAGTTTTATCTTTGAATAAAAAAACCACCTTTTAAGGTGGTTTTTTCTTGGCATTAAATATTCCAATTACCTTTTAATTAATCCTTAAACAATTAATTTTTTGCCTTCATGCATGGTTAAAAATGGATTCATTAACTTTGATGTTTTTCGCATTGCATGATGTAAGTCGTGTTCAGGTTGGTCTCTAGCTTCATCAGTCAACTGAAAAGTCCGATAATGCATTGCCAATGAACATTTTGACTGTAAATCTTTATGCGCCTGAAAAGCTTCTTCGGGATTCATGTGCAAATATTTCATTAAACGACGTGGCTCATAAGCTCCAATCGGTAATAACGCTACTCGGGGTGCACCTAAGCGTGTATGGATTTGTTTGAAATGTGCGGCATAGCCAGTATCTCCAGCAAAGAAGAAATGTCCTGTACTATGCACGATGGAAAAACCTCCCCATAAGGCATGATTTTGATCTCGCCAACCACGACCTGAACCATGCTGTGCAGGCGTATAAACGATACGCAAATCTTCAAACATTTCCGATTGCCACCAATCAAGTTCAATGACATTGAAATGTGTGGGTAAATAATAAGCATTGCCTAAACCAGTATAAATCGGCATAGCAAATTGTTCATGTAACCAATTCAAGGTTGCTAAATCCATATGATCATAATGATTATGGCTCAGTAAAACCCCATGAATTGTAGGTAATTCTTCTAAGGCAATTCCTGCAGGACAAGCACGTCGTGGTCCAGCCCCTTGACGTGGGCCTGCATACTCCGCCCATACAGGATCGGTCAAAAAATTATATGGCCCAATTTGAATCAAAACCGTCGCATGTCCGACAAACCAAACCAACCAATCATCCATTTTAGCCAATGGCCGATTGTGCGGAATGCTACGCGAAGAGGCAAAAAACTGTTGGTATTCTTGCTCACGATCTACTTTCCACGTGTCGCTTTTACGCGTCATGATCCATTTCAGCATATCTTTACGCGTAAACGGATCTGGATTTCGAATGGTATTAAAGAATTTTTCCCCATTAAAATGGTCGGTTGCCAGATAATCAAATACAGGCTTCGTCCACGTATGTTTCATACAACGTTCAGTACTGATTTGAAATTGTGCTGATTGAGTTTTTTGATTCATGTGTATTTAAAATTCATTCACTGTGCTGACAAACCATGCAAAGTATTTAACCTCGCAGACCTATTGATCAAGACGACCTTTCATGCGCTCAAGCCAAACCTTCCGAGATTGAGGCTTGACAAAGAGTGCCACAATTTCAGGATGAAGCTGTTTAATTTGTGCTTCAATTCTGTTGACACAAGCTTCTATATCATCTGACGTTAAATTATCTTTAAATTCAAGACTCAAAGATGCCAAAACTTGATGTGCACCCATCTGCTCTGTTAACACCCCATTGGCAGAATGCACTGCTGGATCTTGCTCTGCAACCATCAAGACATTATGCCTCAATTGTGGGTCAGCAGTTTCTCCCATGAGCAATCCTTTAGTCTCACGTGCAAGTAAAATTGCTGAAATAGCGAGTACAACCCCAATTAGAATTGATGCCAGACCATCAAGCATTGGCATATTCAGCGCGTGTGATAAATAGATACCGATCAGGGCAATAAACAGACCAATCAGCGCTGCTGAATCTTCAAATAACACGGTAAATGTCGTCGGATCTTTACTGCGTCGAAATGCTTCAAAATAGCCCTGTTTCCCTTTGATTTTACGAAATGCTTTCAATGCCACAAACCAAGAGGTCCCTTCACACAAAATCGCAATACCTAATACGATATAGTTAATCATCGGATTTTGCATTTCTTCGGGGTGATAAATATGACTAATCCCTTGATAAATCGACACGATCGCACCCAAAGCAAAGACCATCAACGCCACAATAAAAGCCCAAAAATACAGCTCTCTCCCATAGCCAAACGGATGGCGTGCATTTGCTGGCTGCTGCGATTTTTTCATACCGTAGAGCAGTAAGATTTCATTTAAAGTATCAACCACAGAGTGAATAGCTTCACTCAACATGGCCGAACTATTCGTGATATAGGCAGCGACAAACTTCACCAGTGCAATCGCTAAATTGCCGAAGAGCGCTGCATATACCACGATTTTGTTAGATTCAGACATTTAAAATTGTCCTAAATTTATTTTTATCAAACAGATCTATTTGATTTTATAACTCATTCCATAGTACTCAAACTGACTGTAGCTGTTGTTTGTTATTTTGTTGTTTTTACACCAACTGTCGATTGTTTCGACAATGCCATCATGTTCCATGTGAAACACGCTCTTTAGCGCAAAGGTATAGAAAAAAAAGAAGCCGCAGCTTCCTTATAATTCTGTAGATGTACACGGTTCAACGTACTTTATTAAAATATTGCTCGCGCCACTCTTTCCAAAAGTACATCACAATACCAAACATCACGACCACGATTCCAACAAAGGCATTGGAGCTAATATGTTCACTGTTCAACGTCGCTCCCAAAACCAATGCTATGACAGGTGTCATCACATTACTGAGTGACACCGTTGATGCCGCCAAACGTTTGATCAGCCAGAAGTAACACAGCATTGCCACAATAGATGACATGATCATGGTAAAGACAAAACCTATCATGGCACGGCCACTTGGCAATTCGGTTGGAAAATGCTGCCAGATAAAAGGAATGATGAGTACCGAACCCAAGGCAGAAACAATCAGAGAACCTGTTGCCTGAGACATTGGCTTTAACGGTGCATTAATCTGCTTCACCCAAAAAATCGAACTAATATACGACACCATGCTGATTAGCATCAGTACAACGCCAATTGGATTGACTTTGCTATCAGCAGAATCTGCAAAGACAAAAGTTAGACCACCCACTGCAACCGCCATGCCCAACCACTGCAAAGCGACCAATTTATGTGTTTTTAAAATTACATGCCCAATCAAACCGGCAATTAAGGGTGAAAAACCAAAAATCAGTGCCATTAAACCAGAGGTGAGATAATTGGCTGCGAGATAAATAAACAACTGTGCGCCAATCAAATTCAAACTCCCTGCCACATAACTTTTTAATGAGGTTTCATCAAACGGCAAAGGATCACGCATCAATTTCAACAGAAACAGCGCAATAATAGATGCGCCGAAGTAACGGATAATCAACACCCACATCGGATGTATTTCCTGCACACTCCACACAATCGCGAGCGGCGTCGTCGCCCAAATCAGTACCAAAAGAGCATATATACTTGCCGTCAGCGGCAGTGAAGATTTCATTTCATTCTCAAATTTGATTGTTCTAACGACTTAACCTGAAACCCACTATTCAGATCTGGAACTACTCGTAAGACCATTAACTAATAAAGTTTAAGACCAATTATTGTTCTCCCCTTTATCAACTAAATTGGAGGCGGTATGAATGCCACCCGATCGTTTGGGGTATAAGGACTTCTCCTCAAACGATCAATAATCTCCCCTAGCCCCTCTTTAAAAAAGAGAGGGAACCATCCAAACGAAATCCATTCTTCACAAAGACTACTCCCTCCTTTGAAAAAGGAGGGCTGGGAGGATTAAAACCGTTGAATAGATCTATATAAGCTAAAACTGTATACATGGACTACAAAAATAGCTTTATAAGTGCGATGCTAAAACTAAAGACATAAAAAAACAGACCTACGTTACCGTAAGTCTGCTCCTCTTAGACATTCAGCTTACTTTACAAGTTTACGTAAATCTTGGCTTAAATCTAAATATTTATCCGCTTCAAACGCCGCATTCTTGCTAATCAATTTTTTCAAATGACGCATCTCTTTTGCAGCATTCACCGTAATACCACCAACAATGACACCGTCAGTTACACCAAACAATACAAATGAAGACTCAGCCGCCAATTCAGGTTTAATTTCACCACGAACGATCCATTCGCTTGCAGCCATATCACCTACAAATTGATAGTTGATATTCAATTGATCTGTCCAGAACCACGCTGGATTTGGGGTTGGATGTTCTACATCCATTACATGACGAGCAAAGATACCTGCTTGCAAGTTCGCATTTTCCCAAGTTTCGACACGACGGTGGTTACCACAGTCACGAAGCTGAGTCGCAACGTCACCCGCTGCATAAATATCTGGATGCGAAGTTTGGCAGTTATTATTCACTTTAATGGCAAAATCAACGTCTAAACCTGCATCAACCGCAAGTTGAGCATTTGGCACAATGCCAATACCATAGATCACTGCATCGGCACGAAGTTCTTCACCGCCTTCAAGCGTGATCACTACTTCTTCGCCATCAAGCTTACAGTCAGCAATAGAAGTCGAAAGACGAACATCTACACCTGCAAGACGTTGCTGTGCCAATAAGAATTCACTTAAAACACGTGGAGATGAACGACCCATGACCATCGGACCCATTTCAATCACGGTCACGATACAGTCTTTAGAACGTGCTGAAGATGCAAGCTCAAGACCAATCACACCACCGCCGATCAATACAATACGGCGACCCGCTTGTAATACAGGCACCAATGCTTGTGAATCTTCAAGGTTACGTAAGGTATAAACGTGTTTACCCAAAGCATCGAAATTCGGTAAACGGCGTGCTGCACCGCCGGTTGCTAGAAGCAACTTGTCAAATGCAACAATTTCGCCATTTTTCAGTTCAACTGTTTTCGCATCGCTATGGATTTTCACAACGCCATTGCCACGAATATGTTCAACACCGAGTTCTGCCAATTTTTCTTCTGACAGAATTTCGATTTTGGTCTCTTCAGGTTTTAGAATTACGTCTTTAGACAAAGGCGGACGTTCATAAGGAAGATGTGTTTCATCACCCACCAAAATGATTTTGCCTTCATACTTGTTCGCACGGAGTTCTAAAATGGCGCTAGCACCAGCTTGACCAGCTCCAACAATAACGATGGTTTCGATACCATTTTGGCTCATGGGTTTGTTCCTTATTTCAATTCTGCAGATACGATGCCGAAGCCCGCAATCCACTCACTAATGTCTTCGTAGCAATGTGTTGTCATGTCGTATTCGCCCACTTCATGTAGTGCAGCAAAAGCAGCCATCCAAGAACGAACTTCTTGACCGCCACGACCACCTTCAACACGAATTTCAGCTTCAGTCATTGCTTCAATGGCAGCAAAGTCAGCTTTGGCAAACGTCTCAAGCAATGCACGATCCCATTCTGGGTTTAAAGGCACTGCGACAGAAGTATCACCCGCTGCGAGTTTTTGACCGACAGCAATGATTTTGCCTTGACGTGTATTACGTGCCTCTTCAGTTGGATTACGACCTGCAATCAGGAACTCTTCCACTTCTGGTGGAACTGAACCCATTTGCGGCGTTGGTGGATCATGAGACAAACCACCTGTACCCAAAACAAGTACACGTTCATTCTCTAAGTTCAATGATTTAATGAACTGACCGACTGCACGACCCAAAGCGACTGTACGCTTGGTTGTTGGCATCGGTGCAGCAGCACCATTGATAAAAATTGGAATCGTTGGATAACGATCAAGCTTGCCACCACATAGGAAATGTAATGGTTGAGTCACGCCATGATCTGCTTGCATACGGTATGAGTACGCAACATCAACACCTTCATCCAACACACGACGTACTAAATTCACTGCAGTTTCTTCAGGTACGTTGATGTGATCATTGTCTTTACCATAATCCCAATCACCTGCTGCTTTGGCACGAATACCGACGCAGAAAGATGGCATGAGGTCATAGAAGAAACCATTGAAATGGTCTGGACCAAAAGTAATGATCAATGTTGGATTATAGTCTTCAACTTCTTTAGCGAGTTTGGCAAAAGTTTCGCGAACTTTTTCCTCTTTGTATTTCTCTTGCGGAGAAGCGAATTCCATTAGGGGACTGTGCGATGCACAAATAAGTTTAACGGCCATGGGTGACTCCTAAACGGAAGGCAGCCAAGACGGCTGCCGAGTAAGTCCTTTACGTATTTGGCGAATTAAATCTCGTCAAAGAAGCCAGCACGTGGTTGTCGTAAACCACGGATACCCAGACCACATTCAGCATTAATTAAAACACCAGTTAATGGGCGGTTGTTTTGACGAGAAGCCAATAACACGTATGAACCAGTCATATCTTCAGGTTCGGGTAAGAAATTGAGCGGCATGCCGCGTGCAATCTTCTCAGGATCGCGTGCATCGAGTAGACCGAGGTTTTCTTGGCCTAAAGAAGCAGCACCTTTGATGTTTACATTCATACCCGACGGAGCAACAGCGTTCACTCGTACTTTAGGCGCAAGCTCGTAGGCTAATTCTTTCATGATCCCAACGCCAGCATGCTTAGACGCTGTGTATACAGGGCCTCCGCCTGCCGAATACAGTGCTGAGTTAGACAAAGTAAATATGATAGAACCTTCCGAAGCTATCAATGCATCAAGTGCAGCTTTGGCACCTAAGATGAGAGATTTGGTGTTAATACCCATAATCTCATCAAAAGCTTTTTCCAGCTGTTCACCCGATGTATTGACGATATCTGCGTAATGATCCCAGATACCTGCGTTTCCGACGAAACAGTCAAGTTTGCCATAATGTTCTACAGTTGCTTGAACTGCACGAACATTATCCTCATAGCTGGCTACATCTCCTGCGATCGCAAGCACGCGGTCACCAAAATGTTCTTTCAATGCATCAACTTTCGATTGAGAACGTTGAAGAACAGCAACTTGTGCACCTTCTTCTAAGAAACGTTCAACCAATGCCCAGCCTAAGCCTGAACCACCACCGGTAATAAGTGCAACTTCGCCTTGTAGCCAACCCATGATTACTCTCCTGCCATCTCTACGTATAAAGCACCATCTTCAACAATCACAGGGAATGTTTTGATAGGATCTGTTGCTGGTAAGCATAATGCTTGACCAGTTTTCAAACAGAATCGAGCCGAATGAAGTGGACATTCAACAGTGCCATCATCTTCAAGGTAACCTTCAGACATTGAAGCATTACCATGTGAACAACGGTCGTTCATCGCGAAAAATTCGCCATTGTTGTTGAATACTGCAAGCGCATCGATACCATTCACGCCGCAATCTACTTTCAATGCTTCGCCTTCGTCTAATTCGTCAACTTGGCAAACAAAAATCTTATTCATTAGAAGAACACGCTCAGGTTATGTGAGTTGTAAGTCACCTGATCAAGGGTAATCTTACGGTTGAAGATTTCGAAACCTTGCTCAGTGTCAACTTTGCGGATCTTGTCGTGACGCTTACCACAGTAGATTGTTACATCTTTCTCTTTCTGGGTACGGTACAACAAGTACGTTACGTAAACGTCGTATTCGCCTTCAACTTCTGTCGCTTCAACAATCACATTTGAAACCATGTGTGTTGTACGTGAAGGAGGTTCTTCAGCCCAAGCCATACCTGTCTCTAAACGAGCTACACGGCGTTCCAACAAATCTTTAGTATCGTTAAATACCCAAGTTGTTGGCGGCTCAATCGAACGACGACGGTCACGTGTTTGCGCGTTTGGTGTTGTGCGTAGCGTATAAGAAATATCTTCCGCTAATACAGCTAACCAATCACGGAACTTCCAATCGTCCAGCAATTTTGCTTCACGATAAAGAAACTGACTAATTTGGTGATGGAGTTCTAAACTAATTTGACTCATTTCATAAGCTCCTTCTCATATTCGTCAGCCGCAGCTTCAACGTCTTCCCATTTTTCATGAATCAGTAGGTCAGCCCAACGACGGTACATACCACGTGCAGCTGTTTCTGAGAAAATGTAGTTGGTAATGCCTGGAATGCCGTCTTCACGTACTTTCTCGTTGCCTTTACCCATTTCCATAATGAGTTTGTTTTGACGCGCTTTATAACCACGTAAAACTTTTTGAATCTCAATCCAGTTCTCAGAGTCATCTTGCTCTAGGAAACCAGCTGGACCAAATGCACGTGTTGCAGAACGTTCAAATGCTTCTTTCACTTCTTGTGATGCTTCAGCGTCTGCAATACAGAATGCCCAAACTTCAGTTTTGTTTGGACCACGTGGGTGCCATACGCGAAGTGTTGCTGTACCGTTCAACCAAGACAATGTTGGGAACATGGTGTTATGACCAGCAAGACGTAATGCACGTACTTCACCTAAACGCTCTTTAACTTCTTCGTAAGTT
This sequence comes from Acinetobacter sp. YH12218, assembly GCF_013417925.1. NCBI lineage: Bacteria > Pseudomonadati > Pseudomonadota > Gammaproteobacteria > Moraxellales > Moraxellaceae > Acinetobacter > Acinetobacter sp. YH12218. The sequence goes on along the minus strand of NZ_VPDB01000032.1, from coordinate 27,907 downwards.
TCACGGAAGTAGTTTGCAACTTCACCATCTACCCATACGTTAGCATCTGGCTTTTCTGTAAAGAAGAAACCTGAACCATGACCGCGTGAACCGTACTGGATCGCGTCTTTCGCAGTTTCCCAAACTGGACGTGCAGTTTGCGCAGCGCCTAATTTCTTAGAAGCTTCGTCATCTGGTTTCGCGCCAAGTACTTGAATTGCAGATGCGTGAGAGAACAATGCATGGTATTGGTCAGATGCAAACTGTTCAGCTGCAAATTTCCAGTTACACTCGATTTCCCACTTGTGTACACCACCGATAATTTCTGTACCACCTGGACGACGGTCAAGAACACCATCTAAGTACCAAGCGATATCGCCCATGTATTCTTCTAGGTCAGGTGTTGTTTCATCCCAACAAGCGAATACTAAGCCTTTGTATGATTTAACACGGGTAACTTCAACCAGACCCCATTTCTCTTTACAAGCACCGTGCGGGAACGCGCGGTCTTCAAGTGGAATATCTTTTAAAGAACCGTCAATGCCGTAAGACCAGCCGTGGTACGGGCAAGTAAATGCACGTGTATTACCACAGTCCGCGAAGCTCACACGCATAGAGCGGTGACGACATTGGTTTAAGAATGCTTTGATTGAGCCATCTTTTTGACGTGCCACGATGATTGGATCTTCACCCATATAGGTATTGAAGAAATCGCCGGCTTTAGGAATTTGGCTCTCATGGCATAGGAATAACCATGTACGACCGAACACACGTTCTAATTCAAGTTCGTAGATGTCTGGATCTGTATAGATAGATGGCGTGATACGTCCATTTTGTGCATCGACCAAAGCATCGATTTCGCGCACATCAATTTTTCCACTCATGAAAAGCTCTCCTGTGACCATAAGGCACAAAGTAATAGACTCAACTTTTCAACGATGATGGATTTTAGACCGATTTTCGGGAAATATTTATTTTGTTTTAATTAAGAGATTTTATGGATTATTACGGTAGATTTTTTTTATGGCATTTTTTTTAAATTGCCGAGAACACCATTTATTTCGTGAATGGTAAAATAATCCTCACGCAATAGTTGTTTATAGATTATACTGAACGGACTTCTAAGTAAGACATTTTTTGGATTACTCCACGGGTTGATTATATGGAATTACGACACTTACGCTACTTTATTACTGTCGCTGAAGAACTCAATTTCAGTAAAGCTGCGTTAAAACTTTATACTGCTCAACCTTCTTTAAGCCAACAAATTAAAGATCTTGAAGAAGATGTCGGCGTAAAACTGTTGCACCGTACTAAACGTAAAGTTGAGCTCACAGAAGAAGGTGCCGTATTTCTAGAACAAGCACGTTTGACACTAGCTCAAGCAGACAAGGCCGTAGCGATGGCACGTCAGGTTTCACAAGCCAAACAGCAGATGCTGCGCATTGGTTTTGTCCCTGTCGCAGAGATGAAAATCTTCCCTTATGTGCTGCCAAATTTACGTGTTCAGAACCCAGAACTCAAGATTGAATTACTCAGTTTAAATAACCGTGATCAGATGAAATTGCTGCAAAAAGGTGAACTGGACATCACTTTTACCCGCAATAACTTCCACAGCGACGAAATTGAAAGTCAGTTTGTACTGCGTGAACCGCTGATCTTTATTTTACCCAAAGATCACCCTTTAGCGAAGTACGAGCGCATTCCAGTTAAAGCATTGAATGGGATTGATTTTATCATTCCTGCACGTGAACAATCTGGCACGTTGCATGAAGCCATTTTGGACTTTGCTTCGACCCATGATATTCAATTTAATATCGTGCAAAAAGCCGACAATATCCTGTTTAACATTAACTCCATCGGCATGGGCTTAGGCTGCACGATCCTACCGGGATACATCGCGCCATTGACCATGAACAATACCGTGATTCGTCCTTTAGATGTCGAATTACCGTATCTAGACTTGTATGTAAGTTACCGAAAAACGGCGAGTTCTGTGGCTGTAGATAAATTCCTTGAACTGCTAACCAAAGTTTTTTATCTCGATATTAATCGCGAACAGCGTTAATTTTCGCCAAGTCATAATTTATAGATATAGCACCATTATTTTTAAAATGAATAATGGTGCTTTTTTTATGGCTAAAAAGTCGCTTTTTTAATCGTTTAAATGTTTTAATCGACGCATTTTATCTATCATGCATATCGACTTGATGGAAAATAACTTATAAATTTTAGTTTAGACATTGATAAAAATTGCTAAAAATTGCCGATTTACAACTTAAGTCTAATAAATAATTCCCCTTCCCCAACCATTCAGATGAGCTTATTTTATGCCTTTTTACTGATTTAGACCGTACACTGTCGACCCATTAATGAGAATAATACTCATTTAAAGTATTTCTTTCAAAAGATTTATATAAAAAAAAGGATGGCAAAACCATCCTTTTTTTGAATTTCATGTCAGTGACAAGAAATTACACACCACGCGCTTTTAAATAATCTTTAATCACGGTGTTGAATTCTTCTGCTTTTTCAACTTGTGACCAGTGACCACATTGGCTAAAGATATGCGCATCCGCATTTGGAACTGTGTTCAAAATATCCCACGTACGAGATACTGGAATCACCACGTCTTGTACACCGTGAATCAACAATACTGGCACAGTAATGTCTTTCATTTTTTCAAAGTCGAGTGGGAATTCGAAACGGTCACGGTCGCGTGCGCCAACAACATCCATCAAACGATTTGATGCATAGTCATTTGCAGCAGAAGCGAAACGTACTTTTACCAATTCGTCTGTGATCAAGTCTTTGTTTACAACAAACATAGACAAGGTTTTCTTGATGCCTTCTTCGGTTAATACAGGGTTTGCATGTGCTTTAAGTGCTGCAGTTTGTTTAGCACCGCCTGTACCCATAGACACGATACCCAATACACGTTCTGGATAGTCCAAAGCCATTTGGAATGCTAACCAGCCACCGAGTGAGTTACCCACTAACCAAGTTTTTTCAATACCTAGGGCATCTAACGTACGTACAGCGTGATCAACCCAAGCACGGATACCATAAGCAGTATTCGGTGCAACAACAGTTTGACCATAGCCAATCGTATCGATAGCGATACAACGTGCTTGTTCACCAATTTGTGGAAGGTTTAACCACCAGTTAGCAGCAGCAGATACACCTGTACCTGAACCGTGTAAAAATAGAATTGGTGTGCCTTCACCCACTTCGTGGTAATGCGTTAATTCGCCTTCAGCAGTTTCAATCCATTTATCTTCTAAACCAAAGAATGAATCAGTTGTATAGTCAGGAATCTGAACAGTGCTCATACATGCTCCTCGTATTGCGTAGAGCTTATGTTTCAATCCATAACGGATTTAAACACAAGGGGGACTCTTTTGGATTTTGTGGTTTTTACAGTCTCATATTACCTGTTCAGCCACTGCTAACTGATACATATTTACGATCATAAACAACAAATAGACTATAATTTAAGTTATTGTTTTTAAATACATAACTCAAAAATATATCCATAAAATCTTTGAGGTATTTCTTTTTTAAATAAACCAGCGAATAAAAAGGGAAGCAATGAATCCACTTCCCTCTTTTTTATCCTGAGAAATTAGAACTTATAGGTATAAGTTGTCGCGACACGGTACTCTTGCAAGTCAGATTTGTAATCGAAATCGGCATCGATATACATTGCCTGGAAGCCTAAGCCCTTCAACTTACCTTCAGGCACGGTGTAGTTCACGATTAAGTTAAGCTCATCAGATTTTTGATCTTTCAGGATGCCATTTGCAGTACCAATTTCTGCATCAGAACCTGTAAAGTAAACCGCTGTAGCATTTAGGCCTTTCGCACCAAGCTCTGCAAAGTCATAACCATACGTAAAGCCCCATGATTTTTCATTTTTTGCAGTAAATGTTGCTATACCCCAGTTGACTAAGTACGGCTGCGGCACCCATCCACCCAGTGTTGGGAATGCATTATCACCAAACATTTGTTGATAACCCAAACCAAAGGTATGCGAACCGTAATTCACTTTCGCACCAACCGATAACGCTTGGTTATCAATTTCGCCATATAGTTTGTCACCCGAATCCGAGTTATCGAAGTAACGGATATGGCTATCCAGTTTGGCTTTGTCACCTAACTTGGTTTTATAGTTCGCGCCGACATATTGCTGTGTGTAGATGTCTTGAACATCGGCATACCAGTAGCTACCACCAATTTCAGGTGTGAATTGATGGTCAATACCCGCAATATACATACCATCAGAAGTTGGCCCAAGATCATAATGACCCATGGTGCCATCTGGTAATCTTTTACCTGGAGCGAACATTGATAAATCACGGAATTGGTTGTCATAACGGTTATTGATCCCGTCAATGTATGCCAAAGTTAACTTAGTATCTTTAATCTCTTTCGACTCTAACCATGCACCGCTATAAGTTGTCATTAGCTGACGAGATGGATCGAAAACCAACACTGGAGAAACTGGTAATAACTCACCCACTTTCAACTCAGTTTCAGATACTTTGGCTTTAAGGGTCACGCCCACTTTACCAAAGTTATCTTTTGATTCTTTACCATCGTGCGGCAAGATCCAGTCTGGGTTTTTATCGCGTGCATTAAGTTTAAATGCATGTTGAACCAAAAGGTCAGCACCCACTTGAATACCTGCACCAATATCTTGATACCCTGACTTGGCATCCAAAGTCACACCCTGTGACCATGAACCCCAGTTACCCGCCGGATTTTCTTTAATTTGACGGTCTAAGTAGAAGTTTTTAAATTTCAATTGTACTTGGCTGTCGTCAACAAAGTCCGCATAAGTTGCAGATGTTCCTAATGTTGCTGTCGCAGCAAGAATTGCTATCCATAAATTTTGACGACGCATGGCTTATTCCCAGTGATCAAATTAAGCTATGACATCATCATGCTCAACAATACCTTGGAAAAAAATCCGACTACAGTATTAAGGTTTATCAGGCTTTTGTGCGACTTGAACTTTGGAAGCTATTTCTGCTTATTTTCCTTAGAGATTAAAACAATAACTCTTTTTTATCATTTAGAACAACTGATTAAATTAACCCCATGTTTTATTAACATAAAATTTAAAGTTTTTTATTTTTTGCAATTACATGCGCTGTATTAATTGCTTTTAAGTTTAAACAAAGTTTTTTGCTGAGATTTATCCTTATTTGAGTTATAAAATTTAGCTATGACATGATATTTAATTTATATAATCATCAACAACTTAAAGTTAAATTTCACCACCATGACTGCTCGAAATCGACCATTGGTTCGCAGAATTTTTCTTATTTCAATCCGCTTTCTATGCATCAATTCAATCTCAACTAAAAACCAAGCCCATATAGTCAGTTGAGACATAAAAAAAGCGCCCATTTCGGGCGCTTTTTGACTTAAAGCAAATTAAGCATTGGCTTCTTTTGCTTTAGACATGGTCAATGCCAAGTCTTCAATCATATCTTCTTGACCACCAACCGTACCACGACGACCAAGCTCAAGAAGAATTTCACGAGCAGATACGCCGTATTTCGCTTCAGCGCGTTTTGCGAACAATAGGAATGAAGAATACACACCTGCATAACCTAAAGTTGCTGCATCACGGTCAGCACGGATTGGTTGCTGCATCATCGGTACAATCAGCTCTTCAGCAATATCTTGCACTTTAAACAAGTCTACGCCAGTGTCCATACCCATACGGTTCGCCACTGCAACAAATAGTTCTAGTGGTGTATTACCGGCACCAGCACCCAAACCCGCAGAGGCTAAATCGACACGTTTTGCACCCGCATCAACGGCTGCAATCGAGTTTGCCACACCCATACCTAGGTTATGGTGACCATGGAAACCGATTTCGATGTCTGAACCCAGGTTGGCACGTAAAATACCTACGCGGTCAGTCACGTCTTGAGGAAGCATGTAACCTGCAGAATCCGTTACATAGATACAGTTTGCACCGTAAGACACCATTTTTTGTGCTTCTTCCAACAGTTTTTCTGGAGAAGCCATGTGTGCCATCATCAAGAAGCCCACAGTGTCCATACCGAGTTTACGTGCAGCAGTAATGTGCTGTTCAGAAACGTCAGCTTCAGTTGAATGCGTTGCCACACGAATGGTAGAAACACCAACATCATGCGCCATTTGCAAGTGATCAACCGTACCAATACCCGGCAGTAAAAGTGCAGATACTTTTGCCTGTTTCAGGTTTGGAATCACTGCCTTCAAATATTCTTCATCGGTTGCCGCTGCAAAACCGTAGTTCACAGAGTTACCGCCCAAGCCGTCACCGTGTGTAACTTCAATTAAAGGGACACCTGCATCATCCAGAGCAGTTGCAATCGCAACCATTTGCTCAGGTGTAGTTTGATGGCGCATTGGGTGCATGCCATCACGTAAAGTCATATCATTAATAATAATCTTAGACATGAAGATGCTCCTTATGCTTCAACTGCGTTTAAAACACGTTCTGCAAACATTTCTGCGGTACGCGCAGCTGCTGCAGTCATAATGTCGAGGTTACCGGCATATTTAGGCAGGTAATCGCCCAGGCCTTCAACTTCCAGGAAGATGGATACACGGTTACCATCAAATACTGGACCGTTTACCAGTTTGTAACCTGGCACGTATTTTTGAACTTCCTTGATCATCGCATGCACAGATTCTGTGATTGCAGCCTGATCTGGCTCACCTTCAACCAGACAGTGAACCGTATCACGCATCATCAGTGGTGGCTCTGCCGGGTTAATAATGATGATCGCTTTACCTGCTTTAGCACCACCGACTTTTTCAATCGCACCGGCTGTGGTACGGGTGAATTCGTCAATGTTTTTACGTGTGCCCGGACCTACAGATTTAGTCGATACAGTCGCGATGATTTCACCATATTCAACCGGTTGCACACGCGAAATTGCAGCCACCATAGGAATAGTCGCCTGACCGCCACAAGTCACCATGTTCACGTTTGGCACTTCGCCTGCGTCCAACAAAGCTTCCAGGTTTACTGGTGGTACGCAGAATGGACCGATTGCAGCAGGTGTTAAGTCAATCATTAACACGCCAAGTTCATTTAATTTGCGGCTGTTTTCAGCATGAACATAGGCAGAAGTTGCATCAAATGCGATTTTAATGTCGTCTTCAATTACGTGTGCAAGTAAACCATCTACGCCTTCAGCAGTGGTTTTTAAACCCATTTTAGCAGCGCGAGCCAAACCTTCAGACGTCGGGTCAATACCAACCATCCATACTGGTTCTAAAAATTCGCTGCGTTGAAGTTTGTAAAGCAAGTCAGTACCAATGTTCCCTGGACCGATCAATGCACATTTAATCTTTTTCATGAATGTGTACTCTTAAAAATTCCATAAAACCCAAGCTTATTTCGCTGCAAATGCTGCAGTCACAGAACCAAAGCCTTCAATTTCAACTTTGAATTCATCACCAGGATTTGCCACAACCATTGGGCCTAAGGCACCGGTCAATACGATGTCACCTGCAAGCAATGGACGACCACGACGAACCATTTCGTCAGCCAACCACACTGCTGCATTTAATGGGTTAGAAAGACACGCTTTACCCACACCTTGTGAAACCACTTCTTCACCACGAGTCATGACCATTTTGCAATTTACAAGGTCAAGATCTGCAAGTTTTACAGGCTTAGAACCCAGTACAAAACCTGCTGAAGATGCGTTATCTGCCACAGTATCAATCAACGAGATTTTCCAGTTTTCGATACGGCTATCGACCACTTCAATGGCAGGCAGTGCATATTCTGTTGCACTAATAATGTCTGCATAGGTGTGTTTTTCTTTGGTCAAATCTTGGTTAATCACCAAAGCAATTTCTGCTTCAACTTTTGGCTGAATCAATAAACCAGCAGGGATTTCTTCACCATCGCCATACGCCATGTCAGCAAACAACATACCGAAGTCAGGTTGATCAACGCCTAACTGCGCTTGTACAACTTTTGAAGTTAAGCCAATTTTACGACCTACAAGGCGACGACCTTCTGCCACCGCACGTTTGGTATTCACTTCTTGAACGGCATAAGCAATATCTACATCAGCACTTTCACCACCAAGTTGTGGACGGATCGGTGCAATCGCAGCCTGATTTACTTCCGCATCGCGTAATGCTTGCGCAACTGATTCAACAACAGCAGAATTCGACATCAATGTTTCCTTAAACTGCAAAAATTGGATGCACAACGTGTTTCATCCCGATCACCATCAAAATCAAAGTGATGAAAGTCATGTCAGGATTCGCCTAAAGCATTTCACTTGACATACTACACGTTATGTTTAGATGCATTTAGCATCGAGATTTTAGAAAGTGAATACCAATACTTATTTTATTTATGACTATAGCTATTAGCTATAAATTAATCATTATTTATTATTAATATTCAAAAACTTAAGTCAAAATAATTAAATAAAATTCACTATTTTTTTCGCCCTTAAATCTGAATCTCTACTAAAAAACTTGGCTTATACGACTAAAAGATAAGATTAAAAGATTATTTTAGCGTCAGGCCAACTTTTACGCATAGGTGTTCAATTTTATCTGATTTAGTTTAATAAATTGAAAATTTAAAAATAAATCAATAAACAACAATAAGATAAAACCAAAAATTCAAACAAAAAATCTATTCCAGCTTGTGGTAAAAGGCCAAATAGTTGCGCTCAACTTTTTAAGGTAAATTTGCTAGAAGACTGCTTGTTATTGTAGAAAAATCTAGTGTTATCAGTTTTTTAAGATAATTCAGCTCAATGCATTTCAAAAAATACAGAGGATGCGTTGCCATTTACTGGACAATAAAAAAGGTGAAAACCAGTTTCACCCTTTTTACTCGTTTGCTTCCGCAACTAGACAGCGAGACGCAATTTCACGTGTTCCAGCAGAAATTCCGTCAAATCATCGACTGTATGTGCAATATGTAAGGGCTGAAAATGCTGCAGCGTTTCTACCGTATGCACCCCATAGCTCACGCCTACACGCGGCATCTGAATATTCAGTGCCATTTCCAAGTCATACGACGTATCACCAACCATAATGGCTTGATCGGCACGTAGTCCTGTTTCCGCCAAAATTTCTGCCAACATCAACGGATCTGGCTTAGATTTGGTTTCACTGGCTGCACGTGTCGCACGAAACAACTCATGACTTTGCGTTTGAGCCAAGACACGGTCTAGACCTTTACGACTTTTTCCTGTTGCAACAGCCAATTGTAGACCGGCATCGCGTAATTCCTGCAACATATCCGCGACACCATCAAACCACATATCCCCTTTGGAATGGGCCACATAGTGATCGGCATAACTTTGCAAAATTTCGCTGTGCAATTCAGGAACCGTCGGAAATAACCGCTGTGCGACTTCCGGCAGCCCTAAACCAATAATACTTTTCGCATCAGCATCGGTCAGCGGCTGTGAATATTGATCTGCTGCAAATTTTAAACTCGCTACAATTTGACCCACAGAATCAAATAAAGTGCCATCCCAATCGAAAATGACTAGTTTTACAGCTGAGTTCATACGTTTTCCTAGATTTGATTCAGTGTTTGGTAATTCAGATTCTGGAGTGCATCAATTTATTTACCTCACCCCGGCCCTCTCCTTAAAGGAGAGGGAGAAAGAAAACTTACGAAGCAGTCCTGCTCAGGGAGAGAAGTCTCGTATTTAAAACTTACTCGTCATCTTCTGAAGACTTCACCACTTTGTCGGCTTTTTGCGCGCGTAGCTGCGCCACAAGGCTTTGCATATCTTCTGGCAATGGCGCTTCAATGGTTTGGTAACCCGGAATTTCTAAACGCATAGCATGCAGACATAAACGACGTGGCTTTGGACCACGGTATTCAGTTTCATGACCGTATTTTTCATCGCCCACCAATGGATGACCAATACTTAAACCATGTACACGGATCTGATGGGTACGGCCCGAAAGTGGAGACGCATACACCAAGGTGGCATGCATAAAACGTTCTTTCACGTTCCACAGCGTCTTCGACTCTTTACCTTCTTTAGGTGATACACGAACACGACGCTCGCCATTTGCCAGTTCGTAACGATGCAAAGGCTGATCAATGAGCTGCTTATCCAAACTCACCACGCCTTTCACCACAGCAGCATAAGTTTTTTGGATTTTGTGCTCACGTAACATGTCTTGCAGGCTTTTTAACACACTACGTTTTTTCGAAATCATCACCAAACCAGAAGTGTCGCGGTCAATTCGGTGAATCAGCTCAAGGTATTTCTTCCCTGTTGCGGCACGTAAACCTTCGATCAAGCCATACGCCACACCACTACCGCCGTGAACAGCAATACCAGAAGGTTTGTTTACCACCATTAAGCCTTCATCTTCATACACCACACGGCTCAGTAAACTTTGCGCGACTTTATCCGATACAGGAACCGCAGACTCATCTTTTTGCTCATAACGAATTGGAGCAACTCGAACTTGGTCACCAATATTGAGTTTGGTTTCCGCTTTGACGCGTTTTTTATTGACGCGGACTTGGCTTTCACGAATCAGACGATAAATGCGACTTTTAGGCACACCTTTCAGACGACTAAACAGGAAATTATCAATACGTTGACCCGCCTGATGCTCGTCCACTTCAAACCAGGTGACGCTTTGCCATTCTTGCGTAGAATTCATACAGTTACTGTGACCTAAAAAAATACTAAAATTGATTAAAAATTGATCATTTAAGCTATACTTTTCGCAAGAAACATAAGCTTAGCCCATAGGCAGATGATGCAAGGTTTGATATAGTCAGCGCACGGAAACCACCGTAACTGAGTAAAAGTTGATTCATTTCAGTATTTACTGTCATTGAACTTTCAAGCAATTACTCATTTAGCTCGGAAAGGTCCCAAAAGAATTATGCCGACGCCGAAGGCTTATTATATCGGCAAAACTGCAAACTGTTGCGTTTAATTGTGCCGTAGGTACATAAAACAGTTTGCCCCAAAAAAATATGTGCCAACCAAGGTTGGTTTTTAAACGTAAACTGATACACATCAGACCAGTCGCTCCCTGGAAATCGTGTTCAGGCCACAACGTTTGATGCATTGGATCTGCACAGTTTGTAAAGGTACGATGATAATTCCGTATCAAGACGCTCTATCAGATATGAATGGATGCTCTTCGAGCAATGTGACAGTGAAAGTTACTCACATCCAATGCACCGTTTGTCCGCCAGTGAAACGCGTTCAGGTGACTTTAATCGTTTAAAAGATTGAAGCCGTATTGCCATCATCAATACGTGAATCAAAAACCGTTGCCCGCCCAAAGAAGGTCGGTACACATGCACAGATGATGTTTTTCGATCTGTGCAACTTGATCCATGCTATCTGATGCTCGCTACGAGTCAGGCGATGTTCTTCTGTGTATCACTATTAGGTGTTACACCCATGAAACGTATGTTGATTAATGCAACACATGCCGAAGAAATTCGCGTTGCACTTGTCACTGGTCAGCGTCTTTACGATTTTGACTTAGAGAATCGTACCCGTGAACAAAAAAAATCGAATATCTATAAAGGTCATGTGACTCGCGTAGAGCCGTCTTTAGAAGCTGTATTTGTTGAATACGGTGCAGGTCGTCAAGGTTTCTTGTCGATGCGCGAAATAGCTAATTCTTATTACAAAGCAGATCCTCGCCAAACTTCAAACATCCGCGAATTGATCACTGAAGGCACTGAGCTTTTGGTTCAAGTGGAAAAAGAAGAACGTGGTAATAAAGGTGCTGCCCTTTCTACATTTATCTCTCTTGCTGGTCGTTATTTGGTCTTGATGCCAAACAACCCGAAAGGTGGCGGTATTAGCCGTCAAATTTCAGGTTCAGTTCGTGAAGAATTGAAAGAAATGTTGGCGTCTTTAAATGTCCCTCGTGGCATGAGCGTGATTGTACGTACTGCAGGTATTGGTCGTTCTCAAGAAGAACTCCAACTTGACCTTCAACACTTGCTGGACCTTTGGGCACAAATCCAAAGCACATCAAGTTCTGGTCCATCACCAATGTTGGTTCACCAAGAAGCCGGTGTGGTTACACGTGCGATCCGTGACTATTTACGTGATGATGTTGCTGAAATTCTGATTGACTCTGAGCAAGCGTATAACGAAGCGTATAACTTTGTTAAAGCAGTGATGCCACGTCAAATCGACAAATTAAAAACCTATACTTTAAATGAACCGTTATTCGCTCATTTTGGTATTGAAAGTCAAATCCAAACTGCCTATGAACGTGAAGTAAAACTTCCTTCTGGTGGTTCAATTGTGATTGACCAAACTGAAGCATTGGTTTCAATTGATATTAACTCTGCAAAATCAACACGTGGTAGCGACGTAGAAGATACAGCGCTCAATACCAACCTTGAAGCTGCAGAAGAAATTGCTCGCCAATTACGTTTACGTGATATCGGTGGTTTAGTTGTGATCGATTTCATCGACATGACTAAAGACCGTAACCAACGTATGGTTGAAGCTAAACTTCGTGAAGCAACACAAAGTGACCGTGCGCGTATCCAATTCGGTCAATTGTCACGCTTTGGTTTGATGGAAATGAGCCGTCAACGCTTACGTCCATCGCTTGAAGAAGCCACAGGTTATGTGTGCCCACGCTGTCATGGTACAGGTATGGTACGTGACCTACGTTCTTTATCACTTTCAATTATGCGTAAAGTGGAAGAAATTGCGCTACGCGAACGTCATGGTGAAGTTCAAGTTGAAGTGCCTGTTGAAATTGCTGCATTCTTATTGAATGAAAAGCGTCACAGCCTTGTATATCTTGAGCAAACTTCAAATGTACGTGTGACTGTACTTCCACACCCTCACCTAGAAACACCACATTACGAAATTTCGTATAACCCTGAAGGCTTTGCACCGACAAGCTATGAACGTACTGAAGCAACACGTTCTAGTGAAAAAGAATTGGGTTACGAAGCATCTGAGTGGCATTTAGGTGAAGAACAGGCCGCTGCTGCTCAGCAACAAGCACCTGTACAACAACAAGAAAAAGGCCACAAAAAGAATAAGCAACAACCTGTTGCTGCTCAACAAGCACCTGCACAAGTTGCAGCTCCTGCTGCATCATCTAGTCCATGTGCATGGTTAGAAAACTTATTTGTTCAAAAACAAGCTGCAACCGTTGACCAGTCGCGTACTGCAAACAATGCCGCTGCTGCAATTGAACAAATGGTGAATGGCGGTGCTGCAAGCCGTGGCCAGTTTGGTCAAATTACCCCTGCATCGGCAGCGCCTGCTGTTGTCGCAGATAATAATGCTTACCTTGCACCTTCTACTGTTGTGCATAAACAAGAACGTGACAGCCATTCAGAAAAAGCTGAACATGAAGAAAAACGTCACAATAAAAAGCGTACTAAGCATAAAGAACCACGTGAACAAGAAGCTCAACCGCATCAAGTTCATGAAGAAGTGTTACAACCTTCACGTCAAGACCGTCAAGAACAGCGTAATAACGAAGCACGTCAAAACGAACGCCAAGAGCAACGTTCTGAACGTCAAGAACCGCGCCAAGACAACCGTCAAGACCAACGTGAAAACCGTCGTAACTCACGCCGTCAACACAACAACGAACAAGTGCAGCAAGATGTTCAAAACAATGAACAACCGCAGTCTGTTCCGCGTCGCGACCGCAACAACCAACAACGTCCAAATCGCCCAAATCGCCACCGCGATCAAAGCGTATTGAACGAGCAAGCGATTGCTCAGGAAGTTGCAGCTGAGCAACAACCTGAAAACCGCAATCAACGTCAACCTAAAGTTGAAGTTGTTGATGCACCACGTCAAGACGTGATGCCAACAGCACTTGTGGTGAATGTTGATCAAGCTCAAAGCGAAATCGTAGCACTAAATACTGCCCCAGCAGTTGAAAAACCTGTAGAAACCCCAGTAGTCCAAAAAGCCGCTGTCGTTGAAGCAGAAAAAGTGGAAAAACTTGCGACTGAAACAAAAGAAGTAGGATATAAACCACAGCATGCGCAGCAAAAACCGTCTCGTGCAAGCAATGACCCACGTCAACGCCGCCGCGAACAACGTGCAGCTCGCGCTCAACAAGCACAGGCTCCAAAAATTTCGCCATCTCAAGTGCCGACACTGGGTCAATACACTGTAAGCAGCTTGATTAAGCATGTATACGGTGAAGACTGCTCAGTACTGATTGAGCAATTTGGCTTAATTCCAACATTCAACCGTGCATTGCAAAAATTCACGGAAGAATATGCCGCGACTTTGTCTGCACCTGCAGCTGAAGCAGCTGTAGAGAAAAAGCCTGTCACTCGTGATGTTCAAGTTACAAAAGCTGCACCTGAAGCTGAACCAGCGCCAATGTTGGATTTAACACCACCAAAGCCTGTGTCAGATAAACGTGTTGCTAATGACCCACGTGAGCGTCGTCGCCTTGCTAAACTTGCCGCTGAACAAGCGAAACAAGACCAAGCAAAAGCACATGCTGAGATGGAAGCTACGCCTGTCGCAGACACTGCTATTGAGGCGCCTGTAGTTGCAGAAGCTAAAGCTGCTACAGTTGAAGCCAATGTATCCGACGTTGCAGGTCAAACTGAAGCACCTGAAGCCGTTCAAGCTGAAGTACCGACACCCGTTCAAGCTGAACTGGATGTGAGTGCGCAGCCTGAAAAGACGGAAGAAGTGTCTAAAGCTCCTGCTAAACCAGTAGAAGAAAAAGCTCAAGCCGTTGAAGCGGAAAAGAAAGTTGAGGTTCCTGTAGACGAGAACTCGGCCACTGAAGGTGAAAAATCTGCACGCCCTCGTCGTCCTCGCGGTCGTCCACCGAAAAAAGCAAACACCGCAACTGAGCAGTAATTTGCTATTTTGCAGGTGAATAAAAAAATCCAGTCATTTCGGTGACTGGTTTTTTTTTGATACTTTTGTCAAATTAGGTTGATTGCACTAGATCGAAACGATTAAAAGACAATTGTAGAATTTGCTGCAAATTTCATTGCAAAGAAATAGACCGTATCGGATTACGAAAAATAAATAGGATTCACATGAGCCAAACTACACAACACGACCTTATTGGGATTGCTGATGTTGCAGCAAAAATTCCCGCGTTCATTAGCAAAGTACCCAACCTGTTGAGTGGTCTAAAGCAAGCCTATTTACGTACCCCAAATACTTCCGCAGGCTTAGGAATTGCATTTGAAAAAGCCGTCAAGCGTAATCCCAAAGGTTATGCACTTTATTTTGAAGAGCAAAAATATACCTATAACGAATTAAATGAATGGGCCAATCAAATTGGTCACTATTACCTAGCACTCGGTGCAAAAAAAGGTGATGTGATTGCAGTGATGATCGAGAACCGATCTGAACTCGTGGCAACTATCGTGGCATTAGCCAAAATTGGCGTCACTAGTGCCTTGGTCAACACCTCACAAGTCGGCAAAGTCCTGACACACAGTATCAACTTAGTAAACCCAATTGCGGTAATTGTGGGCGAAGAATGCCGTCAAGCCGTAGAAGAGATTCGTAATGATCTCAGTGTGGCTGCAGATCGTTTACATTGGTTCGCAGATCAGGCCACCCGTGTAGATGCCGGTAAAGCACCTAAAGGCTTTTTAAACCTTGCAGTAGCGATTGATGAATTTCCAAAATTCAACACGCCAACCACTGCAAGCGTAAAAGGCAAAGACGGCCTATTTTATATCTACACCTCTGGGACAACAGGCTTACCTAAAGCGGTGATTTTCACCAACAGCCGTTGGACTTTGGCTTATGGAACATATGGTCACGTCCTCAATTTGAACAAAGATGATGTGATGTATGTGACCTTGCCGCTCTATCATGCTACAGGTACTGTGGTTTGTTGGTGTGGGGTGATTGCAGGTAGTGCTACCCTTGCCCTGCGCCGCAAGTTCTCGACCTCTTCATTTTGGAAAGATGTACAAAAATTTGATGCATCAGCCATTGGCTATGTGGGCGAACTTTGCCGCTATTTAATGGATGCCCCACATTCAGACCTTGAAAAAGGCCATCGTGTGAAAAAAATGATTGGTAATGGCATGCGACCAAACATTTGGGATAAGTTTAAAGAACGCTTTGGGGTTGAAGAAGTCCTTGAACTCTATGCGTCAAGTGAAGGCAACGTCGGCTTTAGTAATGTGTTTAACTTCGACAATACCGTTGGTTTTTCACCAACGCCTTATGCGATTATTCAGTTTGATAAAGAAAAAAATGAAGCTGTACATGATGCTAAAGGTCGCTGCATTAAAGTCAAAAAAGGCGAAGTCGGCTTACTCATCGGTAAAATTACCCGTCGCTCACCTTTCGATGGCTATACCGACATGGAAAAAAACAAATCCGTCATTATGAAAGATGTATTCAAACATGGTGACTCATACTTCAACACAGGTGACTTGGTTCGTGACATTGGCTTCCGTCATGCACAATTTGTCGACCGTCTAGGCGATACTTTCCGCTGGAAAGGTGAAAACGTCTCAACCACTGAAGTTGAAAACATGGTGAGTGAGTACGATAAAATTGCTGAAGCTGTGGTTTATGGCGTAGAAATTCCAGATACCAATGGCCGTGCAGGTATGGCTGCCATCACGCTCACCGATGGTGCCGAACTCAACGAACAAGATTGTAGTGAAATGGTTCTACAATTTAAAAAATGCTTACCCGCTTATGCTGTGCCAGTATTTTTACGTGTACAGAAAAAAGTCGAAACCACAGGTACGTTTAAATACCAAAAAAATAAGCTGAAAGAACAAGCCTTTGATCCTCAGCAAACGGATGAGCGAATCTTGGTTTTACTGCCGAACGCGAGTGCTTATTGTGACTTGACCCCTGAAATTTATAATAATATTCAGGCCTATCAATACCGTTTCTAAATCAAACTTGCTCATTTTGACGACAATCACCCGTCAAAATTAGCCACATTGTTGTATTTATAATCAAACACAAGCAAGTTTATGATTTTTTACTTGCGCTTGAAGCAGATCTTGCTACAATACGCACCATCAAGCGAAATGGGTCGTTAGCTCAGTTGGTAGAGCAGTAGACTTTTAATCTATTGGTCCCGCGTTCGAGTCGCGGACGACCCACCATTTCCTTCGATACCACAAGATGGGTCGTTAGCTCAGTTGGTAGAGCAGTAGACTTTTAATCTATTGGTCCCGCGTTCGAGTCGCGGACGACCCACCATCTTTCTAAAATGCCAGTTTTAGATTACAATCTTGTGCATACCCCCTAAGGGTCGTTAGCTCAGTTGGTAGAGCAGTAGACTTTTAATCTATTGGTCCCGCGTTCGAGTCGCGGACGACCCACCATTCTTTCTTAGGGCTTCTTTCTTTCGGCAGTTGAAGAAAAAGAAACCTGCAGGTTCCGACCAAGACAAACCATCACCATTATTGGTTTTGATTCGCCATTCTCGAAATTTTGCTATAGCGATGTTGCGAAGTATCATTCTTGTCTTGCTAGATGAAGTATTTGACCTGAAAAATTTTAGATAACAAATATTCCCTAGTACTCAAAACTACGCGCTTCGTTTATCTTGCTAAAATTTTAAAATGTTATTTTAAAATTTTCTCAGGGTTGTTAGCTCAGTTGGTAGAGCAGTAGACTCTTAATCTATTGGTCGTGGGTTCGAACCCCACACAACCCACCAATTCTATTTAGTCTTTACTATGTCGTATTAATAATTCAATTTTTTATAAGCCAATAGCATTCGATCCACCAAGAACTACGAATTTCACGCCGACGCTCAAACTCAATTTATAATTTTATTTATTTTATCCGCAGCATTTAATTTGGGTCTTTCACCAAGGTATAGGCATGTTGAGGCTGAGGATAACCCTTGGAAAATAATTCCTGATTTCGGTCGACTTCACCTTGACGAATTTTGTCCAAATCCATAATGATTTTATTTTCATTAATCACGTGATAATAAAAATTCACGCCTTCTTTTCGATGAACCACCAGCTCGGTATGTGCTTCATTGACACTCCACGTATCCTTACGGTATTTCACATTAATGCCTGGCGTATTGGTTTTTTCAGCAAACACTTTACCAATTTGAATAATACTGCGGTGTACCGTGCCATCTGGTAATAAGTTAAGAATGAACTCCGCATCGCCTTCTGGGCATGGAATAAAACTGTCATCGCATTTTACTTTGGCATGAAAACGTCCAATAAAAATTTTGGCATGCTCAGGAACAGGAGCTGACTTTATTTCATCGTCATTCGGTAATGTCGCCTGCCCTGCCACTTGGGTTAATTTTTTTCCATGATCTTGCTTCGCTTGAACTTCCGATGCGACAGTTGATGCTGAACTTTCACCCTTATCCGCTGCGGGTTGAGGCGTTGGACTACAACCAATAAAAGAGAGGCTGAACACTCCTGCAAACACTGAAAGATATGCAAATTTCATCAAAAAAGGTGAAGCCGATGTTTTCATATAATGTGCCAAGACCAATCATTCATTGGTTTTTTCAGTTCTTGCTGACTTAATATTGTAATCAAATAATCAACGCTGTATACATATATTTGCGATATATGTTAATCATATCTCATTGTTATCGTTGATATTTAATTAATACTCAAGCTATTTTAAAGGCAAACTAATCAAACCAATTCTTCAAATTACATAACTTTACTTAATTTTTTTTCTGCACCCTTTAAATCGCAAAGCTTGTCACCATTTCTATAATATGAATTTGGAAATATTCAAATTTATTCTTTTTTGAAGGAGACCTGAATGGCCAATGTTGGTTTATATCGCTCAAACCGCTCTAACATGATTGCTGGTGTGATGGGGGGTATTGCTGAACGTTTTGGTTGGAACGCAAATTTACTGCGTATTATTTTTATCTTTGTATCATGCTTAAGCGCAGCCTTTCCCGGTATTTTGGTGTACTTGGTTTTATGGTTAGTCATGCCTAAAGCACAAGATAACTTTTTCCGTACCAATGGCTATTCAGATCCAATCCGTACTGTGAATGATGACAGACGTTAAAATCCCTTGACCCAGTTTGGTCGCTACGGTTTCTCCCCCAAGATTCCGTAGCTTTTTTTTGCCTACATTTTGGCAAAACCATATTTAAGTCTGATGAATTTAAATCAAAGTTTAAGGCTTAAGATTTTGTTTGCTGATTTAACTGTTGATATAACGCGGCGATCATATCAGCACGGCTAATCATTCCCACCAACCGTTTTTGCTCAACGACTGGAATATAATTAAAAGATCTTTCCACAAAATACGGCACCAAATCTTCAATCGGTTGATCTGGCTGCACGGTCACCACTTTGGGATTCATAATTTGATAAACGTGATTTTCCCAACTGGCTTTGGGGTCTGCGGCACGTTTAAACCATTCCACTACATCATATAAAGCCAAATTTCCCACCAAGCGATCCAAATCACTCACCACTGGCAAACTCATCAAATTGACTTGTTTAAACTTTTCCAATGCTGACTGAATATCATCTTCTGCACGCAAGCTAATCACTTGCTGGCTCATGAGATCACGACAATGAAACTGGCTTAGACCACGACGACTAGCTAACTGCTGTGCTTCTAAAATGATTTTTTGTAGGTCGTATTCACTGATATCGAGTAACTGACTTTGCTGTTCTAAGACTTGCTGAATATCCGCAGGTTGAATCGACACTTTTTGTGTCGGTGTTGGATCTGTCGTCCGTGTATTAACTTGTGATTTTTGTGGATACTGCTTACCTAGTAATCGGTTATAAATAATAGCAACCACCATCAAGAGGACCGAATTTAAAAGGACTGGATAAAAAAGAAAGGCGTAGCCTAAATCATGGACAGCCTCGCCGCCCAATACCGCGGTAATCGCCACTGCCCCACTCGGTGGATGCAATGAGTCCGTGGTCATCATTAAGATAATCGCTAATGCAACTGCGATACTAAAAGCTTCGGTTAAATTAGGAATATACATCGCACAAGTCACGCCAATCAAAGCCGCAAGACTATTACCGACCACCATATTCCACGGCTGTGCCAAAGGACTAGCAGGTACAGCAAAGAGCAGCACAGACGATGCGCCCATCGGGGCGATATACCATGCATTTAAGTCACCTAGCGCTAACCAACTAATCAGCGAAGAAATACTCAAGCCAAGCAAAGCACCTACCCCACATAGGATGCGATCTTTTAATGGTAAAACTTTAAAGTTGGGTTTAAGCGTATTAAGCCAAGCTGATTTTGCGTGAAACACGAGATGCCTTGTTTGTTGTTTTGCGAGATGTGGCAATTATAAAGCCATGCAAGCAATAAGATGTATTCAACTTACATCTTTATCTTATAAATTTTACTTTTGATTCTTTTGAATGATGAATACGCCGCTTACTTGCGTAGTTTTATCCCAAGAAATGAGCCTAAAAGGCTCATTATATATTACTGATAATTAAAATAAAAAATCTATCAGCGCTCACATCTGCACTCACTAAAATAAAGGAACATTTAGGCGGTCAGCTTATTTATCTTGATCAATTAAATCTTCACTGCCATAAATAATTTTCTGAGCTGTTTCATCATACACAATAGGAAACCATTCATAATAAGCCGAAGGGATTCGTTCAACTCGAATACGTCCAATCACATAATTATGCCCACCCAATAAATCAACTGTGAATCGAGCTGGACGAGCGATAACTAGCTGTGAATTATGATCAATGACGAGCTTAGTTTTCCCTTGTTCTACCGCGGTGGTAAACCGTCCATGAATAGGTGAGTCAAAAGCCATTCCTCGTGTGACTTTTCGCGTCCCCTGCTGACCATTGACCTCTAGCAAAAGACCTTCGCTCATTTGATACTTTGAACTGACCATGAGCTGCTGTTTAATCACCTTCTTACATTCAGCGTTGCAAGAATTTGTAATAGTCGCAATTTTTGAAGCTTGAAGTGATGAATCTGAATACAAAGCTACAGGCGTCGTACTACAGGCAGATAGCACCATACTTATCACAATAAAAGACTTCTTAAACATTGTTATCGCTCATCATTAAATTTATTCATCCACTTTATGCCACAAGTAACTTCGTTTTTATTCTGTACAATAGGAAAATATAAAATTCTGCACATCATTAAAACATCAAAGCTTGGTTCAAGATTGATTAACCCTTTGCCACTCCCCCCTAAAATCCTTATAATTGAGCACAATTTTTCTCTAATTTTAAGTGGATGACCATGAGTCGCGCCATATCGCATATTGATACCTTCCAAGGCTTAATTCTTGCCTTACAAAACTACTGGGCGGAGCAAGGCTGCGTCGTTTTGCAACCTTACGACATGGAAATGGGCGCAGGGACATTCCATACTGCGACTTTCCTTCGTGCGCTTGGTCCTGAAACTTGGAACGCAGCTTACGTTCAACCGTCACGTCGTCCTAAAGATGGCCGTTATGGTGAAAACCCAAACCGTTTGCAACACTACTACCAATTCCAAGTGGTGCTTAAGCCAAACCCAGACAACATCCAACAGCTTTATTTAGATTCTTTAAAAGCCATTGGTATTGATCCTTTAGTTCACGACATTCGTTTCGTAGAAGACAACTGGGAATCTCCAACGCTTGGCGCTTGGGGCTTAGGTTGGGAAGTTTGGTTAAATGGTATGGAAGTGACTCAGTTCACCTACTTCCAACAAGTCGGTGGTGTTGAATGCTACCCTGTGACTGGCGAAATCACCTATGGTCTTGAACGTCTTGCGATGTACTTGCAAGGTGTAGATTCAGTGTATGACTTGGTTTGGACCAAAGGTCAATTCGGTACAGTAACGTACGGTGACGTGTTCCATCAAAACGAAGTTGAACAATCAACTTATAACTTCGAATATGCCAACGTTGAAAAAATGTTTGAGCTATTCGACTTCTATGAAGCTGAAGCCAACCGCTTAATGGAAGCAAAACTTCCACTTCCTGCTTATGAACAAGTGATTAAAGCATCACACAGCTTTAACTTGCTTGATGCGCGTGGTGCCATTTCGGTGACTGAACGTCAACGTTACATTTTACGTGTACGAACTTTGGCGCGCTCAATTGCACAAAGCTATGTGGCAGCACGTGCGGAACTTGGTTTCCCAATGGCTGAACCACACTTACGTGACGAAGTACTTGCGCAACTCAAAGCACAAGTTGAAGCCGAAGCAGCTCAAGCGGAGAAAAAATAATGTCTAAACATACCGTATTGTTCGAATTAGGTTGTGAAGAACTTCCGCCAAAAAGCTTAAAAAAATTACGTGATGCACTTCAAGCTGAAACCGTAAAAGGATTAAAAGATGCCGGTCTTGCATTCGATTCTATCGAAGCGTATGCAGCACCACGTCGCCTTGCACTTAAAATCGTAAACGTTGATGGTGCTCAAGCCGATACACAAAAACGTTTTGACGGCCCTGCTGTTCAAGCCGCTTATGATGCTGAAGGTAAACCAACACGTGCCCTTGAAGGCTTTATGCGTGGTCAAGGCATCACGGTTGATCAAGTGTCAACATTCCAAGCAGGTAAAGTTGAAAAAGTTTGCTACTTAAAAGATGTCAAAGGTCAAAGCCTAGACGTACTTTTACCGCAAATATTACAAGCGGCTTTAGACAACCTTCCAATCGCAAAACGTATGCGTTCTGCAGCAAGCCGTACTGAATTCGTACGTCCTGTAAAATGGGTGGTGTTGCTTAAAGACAACGATGTCATTGATGCCACAATTCAAGATCACAAAGCAGGTAACGTAACATTCGGTCACCGTTTCCATGCACCTGAAGCGATTACTTTGGCTCATGCTGATGAATATCTTGCGAAGTTAAAAGCTGCTCACGTTGTTGCGTCTTTTGAAGAGCGTCAAGCGATTATCGATCAACAAGTGAAAGCATTGGCTGATGAAGTGAATGCGATTGCAATTGTGCCTGCAGATCTTCGTGACGAAGTAACTGCTCTTGTTGAATGGCCTGTTGCACTTCGTGCTAGCTTTGAAGAACGCTTCCTTGCGGTTCCTCAAGAAGCATTGATTACCACCATGCAGGACAACCAAAAATACTTCTGCTTGGTAAATGCGGACAATAAACTTCAACCATACTTCATTACCATTTCAAATATTGAGTCTAAAGACCCGACTCAAATTATTGAAGGTAACGAAAAAGTGGTTCGTCCACGTTTGTCCGACGCTGAATTCTTCTTCTTACAAGATCAAAAGCAACCGCTTGCATCTCGCCAAACTAAATTGGCAAACATGGTGTTCCAAGCAGAATTGGGTACACTTTGGGATAAATCTCAACGTATTGCGAAATTGGCTGTTGAGCTTGCGAAAATCACAGGTGCAAACCCTGCTGACGCGGAAAAAGCTGCCCTTCTTGCAAAATGCGACTTAACCTCTGAGCTTGTGGGTGAATTCCCTGAACTTCAAGGTATTGCGGGTACTTACTACGCACGCATTGAAGGCGAAAATGATGAAGTTGCTGAAGCACTCGGTGAGCAATACTTACCTAAATTTGCTGGTGACGTTTTACCAAAAACTAAAACAGGTACTACGGTTGCCCTTGCTGACCGTTTAGATACATTGACGGGTATTTTCGGTATTGGTCAAGCGCCTACAGGTTCGAAAGACCCGTTTGCACTACGTCGTTCTGCAATTGGTATTTTGCGTCTTGTGACTGAAAACGAGCTTGATGTATCCATTGAAGATTTGATCAAACTTGCACTTGCTGCGTATGGCGATGTCTTGAAAGACCACGCTAAGACTTTAAATGATGCTGTTGCATTCCTTGAAGGTCGTTACCGTGCGAAATACGAAGACCAAGGCGTGTCCGTAGACGTGATTCAAGCCGTTCAAGCGTTGTCACCAAAATCTCCGCTTGATTTTGACAAACGTGTAAATGCAGTCAATCACTTCCGTGATTTACCTGAAGCTGCTGCACTTGCTGCTGCCAACAAACGTGTTGCCAACATTCTTGCCAAAGAAGCTGCGCCTGAAGGTGCTGTGGTTGAAGCAAACTTGGTTGAAGATGCTGAAAAAGCATTATTCGCTGAACTTGCGAAAATCACACCTGTGGTTGAGCCGTTATTTGCTGCCAAAGACTATACTGCTGCGCTTTCTGCACTTGCTGCACTTCGTGCGCCTGTTGATGCATTCTTTGAAGGTGTGATGGTGATGGCAGATGATGCAGACCTGAAAGCAAACCGTTTACGTATGCTTGCACAGTTGCGTGGCTTATTTACAGCAGTTGCGGATATTTCAGTGTTACAGCACTAATATGACAATCTATAGCGATTCTCCAATTGCTCTAGCAATTTTCGAGCTCTTCTCAGAGCTCGAAAATTGGATCCTAGAAAACCATTCTGATTTACCTCATGGTGCAGTCAAAGCATTTATTTTTGGTGGATGTGCTTTTCATATTCACACTAATGCTCGAGGTAGTAATGATATTGATGCACACATAGAAGCTATCAAAGAGTTAAAGAAAGATGAAATTTATTTATTCCTAGAAGGAAATGATATCGAATATTTAGATAACCATAATCTTGAAACCAATTTAGAATTTGACCGCGGATTCAATACTAGCTTAGCTTCTATTGATCCTGACTACGATGAACGTATAATTCCTCTCGTAACAGAACATGTGGTTGAGGTTTACTTAGTTTCTGGTCTAGACCTAGCCGTTTCCAAGTTAGCTCGTCTATCTGATCGCGATATAGAAGATATTAAAGAGCTATTTCTTAGAAATAAATTCACTCTTGAAGAATTTGAAAAATCAGCGAATAATGCTATGGATTACTATGCAACTCCGCAACAGTTAGAATCCAACATCAGATACATGATTTCGATCTTGTCAGAACTCAGAGATTAATTGTATGGATCAAGTAGAATTTGAAAATGCTTTGAAAAAACTATTAAAGCAGCCCCTAACCTCTGCCACATTTGAGGAGGTTCGACCTGTGGCTGAAGCATTACTGTATTCAGAATTTCTACCGTCCGTTACATTACATCTAAATAGACTAGAGAAACGCCGTCTTGTTTTCTTACTAGAAAAATTTAGACGCTATTCTTGTTCCAGCGTATCTAGAAGACAACAACTCAAATCCTTTTCACAATCAATGAATGTTCAGCATACTTATAGAGTTCATGATGTCAGAACATTAGTTGATCCTTTAGCTAAAAAATATGGATTAAATGAGGATTTAAATCATCTAAAACCCCAATTGCTCAGCTTACAAACACGACATTATTCTCACGTTTAAATAAATCAATCAAAACCCTTTAAATAAAAATTACTCACTTAAGATTTGAAAATACAAAAACCTTTAGAGCAGTAAGCACAAAACAAGCTCAATATAAAAACAAAGAACCTCTCTCCGTCATCGAATACATCATGATTGCTATGCTCCCGCCAATCATAGCTGAATTTTTAATATTTTCAGGAGCTGAGCGCAACTTTTGATTTTATTTTTCTACCTATACAATCATCATTCTGGCATTACTATACATCCAATATAAAAAACAAAATCAGATAGATCTACCGATCCGTAAAATCGAATAGCATGAATATCTTAGACTAGAACCTTAAGCCTATAGCCAATAATTCACCAATTCCCTATACTCAAAGACAACAACACTCAACAAGAATGAAACTTATGAAATTGAAAGCATTCCTTTTGACTGGTCTTGCGGGTCTAACACTTTCTGCATGTACATCTGCACCAACGATTCCACAACTTGAAACTGGTGTATTACAAGAAGTTCAAAACATTGATGTCTACCCAGATACCACGGATAACAAAGCAAAACTGACTAAATTTGTAGATAAATGCGTGATTGAATTTACAGGCAATTTAGAAGAAGCAAAATCGGTTGAACAATGGTCATTTAAAGGCTTAACCCTAATTTCAGGTGGTACAGCAACCTTTGCTAAAGATGGTACAAGTTCAGCGCACAATTTTGATTTAAATGCGGCGGATGTACAGAAAAACTTCCTTGCATTACGCGGTCATTTTGCAAAAGATGCGCTTACACAATGTGAATAAATAATAAAAACCATATCTCCAAAATGGAGGTATGGTTTCATTTTTCCTTGAATCTTGAACTATAATCCGTTCAAACCCATTATTTTTTATGATGAAAATCGTAACTAGAACCACACCACAGCAACGCGCAAATCACATATAAGCCACTGTATTTTCATAAAATTACAATACTACGTTAACTTAACTAAGTTTCCACATTTCAAACTTCCGCGTATCTGAGCTGTTATCGCATTGTGTGACTTATCGCACAAAACCACTTTTTGCTTTTTTTTTACTCTTAAGATGTCCTCTGCTCCAAAAGCGCAAATGCTGAGTGCAACAGCAGCGTTCAATAAAAGAGGACAATTGCAAAGATGAAACCTTTATTTAAAACAACACTGATCACCGCAGCATTATTCGCAAGCACCCCACTATTTGCGAACACCGCAGTAGAAGCCAATGCGAAAGTTGAAACACAGCAACCGTCTGTACTGCAAAATCTAAAACAAGACATTAATCAGTCTGCGCATACAGCCGGTGACAAAATTGAAAAAGGCGTCGATAAGACCAAAACATTCACCCAAGAAAAGTGGCAAGACACCAAAGAATTCAGTGCTGACAAAAAGCAAGATGCAAAAAATAAATGGGCTGACCTAAAACAGTCTAAAGATGAAAAGTCAGATGCAGCGAAAGCCAAGATCGATGCCAAGGCTGAGCAAAATAAAGCTAAGCTTGATGAGCGCAAAGCACAGCTCGATGAAAAAGCTGCAAAAGACAAAGCAAAACTCGATGAACGTAAAAGCAATGTCGACAACAAAGTTGATCAAACCAAGAGTTATTTAGGTGAAAAAGCTCAGGAAGGTCGCCAATTTGCCAGTGAAAAATGGCAACAAACCAAAGCGAATTTCCAAAAAGGTCAAGAAGCCAATGTGAGTGGCAGTAGCAATGTACAGTTGCAAACGCCTGTCGCACAAGCTGAAGTCCATAGCTCACATGAAGCCAGCTTAGGCGCTCACAAATAAGTAAACTGGCTTTCATACCCTCTCCTCCAGAGAGTAGGCTCACCCTTCAGTGGGCCTTTTTTTTACCCTAGGCAAAATACAAACGTGTACAAAGCTGTCATTTGCTGTATTGATTTTGCTACGGCAGGTTTTTTTCGCTGCAATTTTTCCTATAATGCGTTAAAACCGTTCATCAGATAGAAAATCTATAAAATTCAGAGGTGAAGCTGTGAAAATTTCATTAAAAGCAACGTTATGCCTAAGCTTAATATTCACGACACCCATGCTTTGGGCACAAGAAAACACAGCAGCGCAAAGTACTGAGCAACAAGCGAAAAAACCTGTGAGCCCTTATGGCGATAATCCAAATTTATTGCATGTGTGGGCCTATAAAGCCCAAGAAGGCGTGGTCGGTGCTGCTAAAAATATTGGTGAAATGACTGAACGTGGAATTTCTAAAATTAAGCCTTCGGTTGACCAAGCTTGGGACAATACGAAAACTGCTACTCAAAATACAGTGCAACAGGTTGATCAGGGCGCACAGCAAGCCACTCAAAACGTCAATGAAAAATTGAAACAAACCCGTGAAAATATTACAGGTAAAACTAGCCAACCTGCGCCCATTAGCCAACAGTCGTTGAGTGAACCGTCTTCAGGCAATACGATCAATACGGCTCCAAACAACAATGCGGGGCAAAATAACAATCAATATCCACAAAGTAGTTATCCATCGAGTTCGACCTCTACGACCTATCCAGTGACTGATTTATAATTTAACAGCCTTTGTACACGACAAAAAAAGATAACTCATTGAAATAATGGCATAATACTTGTTTTCTGACGACGAATATGATGACACATTTCAATGAGTTACATCTCATCTTAAACAAATATCTAAAGTGGAACAA